>NZ_JBWQOJ010000007.1:0-106459 GCF_056591795.1 Maritimimonas sp. 2210JD6-3
AGTGTCTAAAAGAAAAAGCACAAACCAAATGGTTTGCGCTTTTCATAAATTATATTTTTAAAAATAATTATTCCTTATGCTCAGCTATTAAGTTATCTACCTCATCACCTTCAACAGTTTCAACAGTCACATCTTTTTTACCATTAACTTCTGTAGTGGTAATAACCGTTGCGTTTTTTTCTCCATTCCCTTTTTTTACCAATACTTTCATTTCAGTAGTATCAGCAACCGTTTGATTAATTTCTGTAGTAACTGTTGCATGTGCTTCCTCAGAAGTATGTCCTCCTAAGATTGGAGCTATTACCAAACCAACTAAACACGTAAGTTTAATTAAGATATTCATAGAAGGTCCAGAAGTATCTTTAAAAGGATCTCCAACTGTATCACCAGTTACTGCTGCTTTATGTGCATCTGACCCTTTGTACGTCATTTCTCCATTGATCTCTACACCTGCTTCAAAAGATTTCTTCGCATTATCCCAAGCACCACCAGCATTGTTTTGAAAAATAGCCCACATAACACCAGAAACACAAACTCCTGCCATATAGCCTCCTAATGGTTCAGCGCCGAATAATAATCCAATAATAATTGGTGTAATAATCGTAATTAAACCTGGTAAAATCATTTCTTTTAGAGCAGCTTTCGTAGAAATATCAACACACTTCGCATATTCTGGAGTTCCAGTACCTTCCATAATTCCTGGAATTTCTCTGAACTGACGACGAACTTCTTCTACCATTTCCATCGCAGCTTTACCAACCGATTGCATTGCCAATGCAGAAAATATTACTGGGATCATTCCTCCTACAAATAGCATAGCTAAAACATCAGCTTTAAAAATGTTAATTCCATCAATTCCTGTAAAAGTAACATAGGCTGCAAACAATGCCAACGCTGTTAATGCAGCAGAAGCAATTGCAAACCCTTTACCTACAGCTGCTGTTGTATTACCAACAGAATCTAATATATCTGTACGCTCACGAACGTGAGGTTCTAATTCACTCATTTCAGCAACACCTCCTGCATTATCAGCAATTGGTCCAAATGCGTCAATAGCTAATTGCATTGCTGTTGTCGCCATCATTGCTGAAGCCGCTAATGCCACACCATAAAATCCTGCTAAAGCATACGAGCCGTAAATTGCCGCTGCAAATAAAATTACAGAAGCAAAAGTAGATTTCATTCCTACAGCTAAGCCCGCAATAATATTGGTTGCTGCGCCTGTAGAACTATTTTGAACAATGTCTAACACTGGTTTTTTACCTAAACTTGTATAATAGGCAGTAACCATAGAGATTAAGGCTCCTACTGCTAAACCTATACAGGCAGCCCAAAATACATTCATTGATGAAACATCTTTTAGACCTTCACCAAAAAAGTTCATCTGCATCGTTTCTGGTAACATCCAAGTAATTAAAAAATAACTTGCAGCTAATGTGATAGCAATGGCCACCCAGTTACCCATATCTAAAGCTGCTTGTACCTGTTTCTCTTTAGCATCATTGTTCTTTATTTTTACTAAGAACGTTCCTATAATCGAAGCTAAAATACCAACACCTGCTATTACTAGTGGTAATAAAATAGGTCCCATATTATTAAAAGCATCTGTAAACTGAGTCGTCGCCGACATATCTTTAATAATATAATTACCTAATACCATTGCTGCTAATACGGTAGCAACATACGAACCGAATAAATCGGCTCCCATACCTGCAACATCACCAACATTATCACCAACGTTATCAGCAATTGTAGCTGGGTTACGAGGATCGTCTTCAGGGATACCTGCTTCAACTTTACCTACTAAATCTGCACCTACATCTGCGGCTTTTGTGTAAATTCCTCCACCTACACGCGCGAACAAAGCAATAGATTCAGCTCCTAGTGAAAATCCTGCTAGTGTTTCTAAAACGACCGTCATATTACCATAAAAACCACCTTCTTGTCCCATAAATTGACCCAAGAAGAACCAGAATAATAAACTCAACCCCAATACTGCTAATCCTGCAACACCTAAGCCCATTACGGTTCCGCCTCCAAAAGATACTTTTAGTGCTTGTGGTAAACTCGTCTTTGCGGCCTCGGCTGTACGAGCATTTGCTTCTGTAGCGATGCGCATACCTACATTTCCAGCTAAAGCAGAGAAAACAGCTCCTATTATAAACGCTGGTACGATCATCCAGTGTGTTTGAACACCTTCTATTGTAGAAATTCCGAATAAAGCAGCAGATGCAATGACAACGAATATAAAAAGCAAACGATACTCAGCTCCTAAAAAGGCCAATGCACCTTCTTTAATCGCTTTAGAAATGCTTTGCATTTTTTCATTTCCAGCAGCTTGTTTTTTCACCCAAGCCATTTTTATCATCATAAAAACTAAGCCTAAAATCGCAAATGCAATTGGCACTAAGATTATGTTTGATTCCATTCTATATAGTATTAAGTTAACTTTTGTTTTAAGCCGTGCAAAAGTAACAAAACTAAGGAGATTAAAAAAATAAAAAAACCTTGCTTTTACGCAAGGTTTGTACTCGAGGTGGGAATCGAACCCACACTCCCGAAAGAACTGGATTTTGAATCCAGCGCGTCTACCAATTCCGCCACTCGAGCATTTGGTATAAAAATGGGCTGCAAATCTAAAAAAATATTTTTAGAACCCATTTAAAATATTCAAATATGAGCCGTACACTTCTTAAATAATTTTTACTTTTGTCTGCAACACAAAAACCTTTCAACACAACATAACAACATGAAACAAAAAGTACCCAAACCTAAACTTTTTGCCTGTGAACAATCTGAAATCTTAGCCCAAAAAATTGCAGAAGCGTATGGTGGAAAATTAGGAAAATCTAGAAAAAATATCTTTAGTGATGGTGAATTTCAGGTATCATTTGAAGAATCTATTCGAGGTCGTAGAATTTTTATCGTTGGTTCTTCTATCCCTCCTTCAGATAATTTGATGGAAATGCTTTTAATGATTGACGCAGCTAAACGCGCTTCGGCAAGGCATATTACAGCTGTAATTCCTTATTTCGGATGGGCACGTCAAGATAGAAAAGACAAACCTCGTGTGCCCATAGCAGCTAAAATGATTGCAAAATTGTTAGAATCTGCAGGTGCTACTAGAATTATCACCATGGACTTACACGCCGATCAAATTCAAGGTTTTTTTGAAAAACCTGTTGATCATTTATATGCTTCAACTATCTTTTTACCAGAAATAAAAAAGATGCAATTAGACGATATCACTATAGCATCACCAGATATGGGAGGTTCTAAAAGAGCGTACGCGTACTCAAAATTTTTAGAAAGCGAGGTTGTAATTTGTTACAAACAGCGGAAAAAAGCGAATGTGATTTCTCATATGGAGCTTATTGGTAATGTAGAAGGTAGAAATGTGATCTTAGTTGATGATATGATTGATACTGCAGGAACTCTTACCAAAGCTGCTGATTTAATGATGGAACGAGGAGCAAAAAGTGTACGCGCAATATGTACACATGCTGTATTATCAGGAGAAGCTTACGATAGAATTGAAAAATCTCAATTAGAAGAACTCATAATCACAGATACAATACCCTTAAAAAAACCATTATCTAAAATAAAAGTTGTAACTTGCGCGCCCTTATTCGCTGATGTTATGCATAAAGTACAGAGTAACAAGTCGATAAGTGATCAATTTTTAATGTAAAAAACTTAAACAAGTAATGAAATCAATTACGATCAACGGATCTCAAAGAGAAAGCGTGGGTAAGTCATCAACGAAAGCCTTACGTAATGCTGGAAAGGTTCCTTGCGTGTTATACGGAGGAGAAAAACCAATACACTTTTCAGCAGATGAATTAGCATTTAGAAATTTAGTGTACACTCCAAATGTTTACACAGCGTCAATTGAGCTAGATGGGCAAAAATATGCCGCTATTATGCAAGATATTCAATTTCACCCAGTGACCGATAAAATTCTGCATGTAGATTTCTACCAATTATTTGATGATAAGGAAGTTACCATGAATATTCCTGTGAGTTTAGAAGGAAACGCACCTGGTGTAATTGCTGGTGGTATATTACGCTTTCCTAATAGACACTTAAAAGTACGTGCTTTACCTGCTAATTTACCTGATTTTATCACAGCTGATATTTCTAAATTAAAGATTGGTGATAAAGTATATGTTTCTGATGTATCAAATGATGAATATTCTATTCTACATCCAGAAAATATGGTAGTATGTCAAGTAAGGATGGCAAGAGCTGCTATTGTTACTGCTGACGATGAAGATGAAGATGAAACTGAAGAAGGTGCTACTGAGGCAGCTGCGGAAGGTGCTGCTGCACCTGCGGAAGGCGCTGCTGAATAAACAGCAGTCTTTAATTCATATAATTAATTACAAGAAAAGCTTCGCTATAAACGCGGAGCTTTTTTAGTTTAACAGTTATAGTATATTTGTGTAATGCAACGTATTGTTTCTTTTTTTAAAACCCTGTTTAGGAAGAAAATTACTACCGAAAAACTTATGAAAAAATATCTTATTGTCGGTTTAGGAAATATTGGCTCAACATACGACGAAACGCGTCATAATATTGGTTTTAAGATTCTAGATGAACTAGCTAAAATAGAAACAATAAATTTTGAAACTCAAAAATTAGGTGATATCGCAAAATTTAGATTTAAAGGAAGAACCTTTATTCTATTAAAACCCTCAACTTTTATGAATTTAAGCGGTAAAGCAGTCAAGTATTGGATGGATAAAGAAAAAATCGCTCTTGAAAATATTTTAGTTATCACAGACGATCTAAATATTGCTTTTGGAACTATTAGATTAAAAGCAAAAGGAAGTGATGGTGGGCACAATGGGCTTAAGAGTATAAATCTGGTATTAAATACACAAAAGTATGCACGCTTTCGATTTGGTATAAGTGATGAATTTTCAAAAGGACGACAAGTTGACTATGTATTAGGTACATGGAATGAAGAAGAACAAAAAAAATTACCTGAACGTCTTGAAAAAGCAGTTCAGGTAATTAAATCTTTTGGTACCGCTGGTTTAACAAATACCATGAATACTTTTAACGGAAAATAACTACTCTACCGTAACTGATTTTGCCAAATTTCTTGGCTGATCTACATTACATCCTCTCATTACCGCAATATGGTACGATAATAATTGTAATGGTATTGTAGTTAGTAAAGGCGTAAAGGCTTCCTCAGTCTCTGGTATTTCTATTACGTGATCAGCAATTTCTTTTACTTGCTCATCTCCTTCTGTAACAACTGCAATAAGTTGCCCCTTTCTAGATTTTATTTCTTGAATATTACTTACCACTTTTTCATAATGTCCTTTTCTAGTCGCAATCACTACAATAGGCATGTTTTCATCAATCAAAGCAATAGGACCATGTTTCATTTCTGCAGCAGGATACCCTTCAGCGTGTATATATGATATCTCTTTTAATTTTAAAGCACCCTCTAAAGCTACTGGAAAATTGAATCCTCTTCCTAAATACAAGAAATTCGAAGCATCTTTATACACTTTTGAAATTTCTTGAACGTGATCATCAACAGCTAAAAGTTTCTCAACTTTACCAGGTATTAATTCTAACTCTTGTAAGTGTAATCTATAATCAGAACTAGACATAGTGCCTTTTGCTCTAGCTAATCGTAAAGCGATTAAACTTAATACAGTAATTTGTGTTGTAAATGCTTTTGTAGAAGCCACTCCTATTTCTGGACCTGCATGCGTGTAAGCACCTGCATCTGTTTCTCTCGCAATAGAAGAACCAACCACATTACAGACACCAAAAACAAAAGCTCCTTTAGATTTTGCCAATTTTATAGCAGCCAACGTATCAGCCGTTTCACCAGATTGAGATATCGCTATTAGAACATCTTTTTCAGTAATAATCGGGTTTCTATATCTAAATTCAGATGCATACTCTACTTCAACTGGTATTCTGGCGAATTCTTCAAAAATGTATTCGGCTACTAACCCTGCATGCCAAGAAGTACCGCAAGCAACGATTATAATACGATCAGCATTTAAAAACTTTTTCATATTATCTTCTACACCAGCCATTTTAATAATAGCTTGTTTAAGTAGCAAACGTCCTCTATACGTATCTGTAATTGCTCTTGGTTGTTCATGAATTTCTTTCAACATAAAATGGTCGTAACCACCTTTTTCTATCTGCTCCAAATTCATTTGAAGTTCTTGAACTTCAGGAGTCACCAAAGCATCATCTTTAATTCTCCTAACCTTAATATCTTTTCCAACTCTAATGATTGCTATTTCTTCGTCTTCTAGATAAACCGCATCTTTTGTGTATTCTATAAATGGAGAAGCATCTGAAGCTACAAAATATTCTTCTTTATCTTTACCAATACCAATCGCTATTGGACTTCCTAAGCGTGCAACAACAATTTCATTAGGTTTATTTTTATCAAAAACAGCAATTGCGTAAGCTCCAATAACTTGTTGTAAAGCAATTTGCACAGCTTTTCCTAATTTTACATTGTTTTGTCTTTTAACTTCCTCAATAAGATTTATTAAAACTTCTGTGTCGGTATCACTTGTAAAAGTATAACCACGTTTAATAAGCTCTTTTTTAATGGTATCATAGTTTTCAATAATACCATTATGAACGATTACTAAATCTCCAGAATTAGAAACATGCGGATGTGAATTCACATCATTGGGTACACCATGGGTTGCCCAACGTGTATGACCGATACCAATAGTACCACTAGTAGTTATTTCATTATCAACTCGTTCAAGTAAATCGCTGACCTTACCTTTAGTTTTAGACAGTTTAAAATCGTCACCATCATAAAGTACAATTCCGGCACTATCATATCCTCTATATTCGAGGCGCTGCAAACCATTAATTATTATTGGAAAAGCTTCTCTATGACCTATATATCCAGTTATTCCACACATAGCAATGTTTTTTAGTTTTCTGTATAGTAGATTCTCAATTGAATTCTCTCATTATCATCCACGGGAAGATTTCCTTTTAAAACAACACCTTTTACATTCCAACTAAAATCTCTAGTAATAGTATCTGTAAATGAAAGTACGTTATCTGTTGGATGATATGCTTTTAATATGAGTTTAGAATTTTCTAATGTACTATTTTCGGCTAATAGATCCGAAATATAGTCTGTAATAAAGAAACGATATCTTTCAGGTTTACCATCATCATCATTTTGTAAAAAACCTCCAATACCTAAGACTTGTGCTTCTGAGATTACATCTTTTATAACAGTATTATCTTCTTTATAAAGATATAATCTACTGGGCACACCTATAGAGGAAGAATCTTGAATGTATAAATCTAAGATCGCACCATTAATTAGCCAATTTCTATTTCTGTATTCATCAAGATCAATTCCATCAAATAAAGTAATTTCAGCATTACTACCAGCAGATCCCTGAACAAAAATTTTATCTGAACCAGCGTCGAAATTTTTATCAGCAAAATTCAAGACTTCAGCACCCGTATAATCTCTATTGTAGTTACTTGATGAAACTCCAGACAAGGGTAATATTAGTGTCTGCTTTGTCTTTACTGGTACATTTTGATCATTTGTAGTACCATTGCCGTTCAAATCTTCATCACTTTCATTAGTAAGCACTTCGTTTGTATAATACACTGTTATATTAGCCCCAGCAGTATTAAGAGTCATTAAAGAACCTCCTTTATCATTTATTTCTTCGGGAGAAATTTTTATCCCACGAAAATAATTAGAGAAATTAGTTACTGAAGATAAATCACTAGAAGTGGCGTTCGTAATTAAAATCTGAGTTATTATATCTTCATCTAACGGTAATTTAATTGAAGGTGCCCTATTCTCTCTAAATATTGTATCTAGACTTTCTTGTTCAGTAAAAAATGGCCTTTTTATTATAAGAACTGTATCATTTTTATTGGGTTTAAAAGTATCATAAAATAACACATCAGAAGTATTATACAATTCATTAGAATAATATCTTTTATTATCAGTAGGGTTGTTCGGATCTAACGTATTTAAAAATGTAGTAAGCCTAGCAACTTTTAATTTAAATTCTGTTTCTCGGTCACCAAAGATAGAATCAAGGGTAAAATCGACGCCACCGTTTTCATTATTTTCACTATTACGAGTAGCAAAATAAGGAATTTCTAAAATAACAGTATCTAAAACAGGGTTTAAGCCAAAATCAACCCCATTAGCTGGTAAGCCTAATTGACTTATTAAAGATGCTTCTAATTTTCCAAAATTATCTTTTTCATCAATTAAAACTCCAAGATTTCTAGTAGTTAATCCATCGACTCTCGAAGCTTTAACATTATTAGTATTTGCAATAACATTAAAGTCTTCAAAATCTGTATTGAATAAATTATTATCAACAATATTCACTCCTATATTTTCAAAATCTTTTTCGCAAGAAATAATGCTAAATAAGACAAAACAAAATACAACTACAGCTTTTAAACTGTTCAAAAATTTAGTTGTCATAAATAAATCTATCTATTATAAAAATTAATCTATAAAACTTGGGTTAGGTAAAAGTTGGAATAAGCTTCAGAAAAATCATCAAGTGGTTGATATTCTAATGCTGGAGTATTAGAAGCCGTTATGTGATCTACGATCTCTTTTGGTAAATCTTCACTTGCCTTAATCACTGCATCAGAATTCTCTATTGCAATTTTTAAAAGGTTTGTATGACTTGATTTATTTAAAGATTGTAGTTTATCTTCAGATATAGAATCAAATTGAATTTTCTCTATCATTTTTTCTCCTAGAGTACCATTAAATTCATTGTTATAAATAGAAGTTACTATTTTACTTTCTGAAAATAAAGGATCATTTTTATAATACTCTCTAAGATATAATGGTAAAAGTGAAGCCATCCATCCATGCACATGAATAATATCTGGTGACCAATTCAATTTTTTTACAGTTTCAATGACTCCTTTAGCAAAAAATATGGCACGTTCGTCATTATCTGAAAATAATGTACCATTTTCATCGGTATATAATGCCTTACGTTTAAAATACTCTTCATTATCAATAAAGTAAACTTGCATCCTTTCTTTTGGTATTGAAGCCACTTTAATAATCAAAGGCATATCCATGTCATTAATTATTAAATTCATTCCAGACAATCTAATTACTTCATGTAGTTGATGTCTGCGTTCATTTATTACTCCAAACCTGGGCATAAATATTCTAATCTGTGCCCCATTATTGTGCATGTTTTTTGCTACCTCAAAAGAAGTTGTGGCAGTTTCGTTCTCTGGCAAATAGGGGATAACCTCAGAAGAAACATACAATATTCTCTTATCTTTCATAAATCCATTCTAGTTATGGGTATGCAAAAGTACAAAAAATTAAGCACTTTTAGGTCTAAAAGTAGTAAGTTTACCCGCTTTTAACTAGTAATTAACATTCTTTCATGGAGGTTTTTCGCACAACCCTGAAACTACAAAATTATCTCTCAAAAAAAAAGAAAAATTATTCTGTTGGATTTGTTCCTACTATGGGAGCACTTCATAAAGGTCATTTATCATTAATACAAAAAGCCAAAAAAGAAAATAAAATTGTTGTAGTCAGCATTTTTGTGAACCCTACTCAATTTGACAATATTTCTGATTTAGAAAAATACCCGCGTACGCTTGAAGCAGATGTAGATCTTCTTAAAACTATAAAATGTGATCTTGTTTTTGCGCCATCAGTAAAGGATATTTATCCTGAAAACATAAAATCAAAGCGGTTTTATTTTGATCGATTAGAATATGAAATGGAAGGAAAACACAGAAAAGGGCATTTCGATGGCGTAGGAACTATTGTAAAACGACTTTTTGAAATTGTAAAACCAGACAAAGCTTATTTTGGTGAAAAAGATTTTCAACAACTACAAATCATTAAAAAAATGGTAGAAAAACACCATTTATCAGTAAAAGTAATTGGTTGTGCTATTTATCGAGAAAATGATGGGTTAGCAATGAGTTCACGCAACACTCGATTAACTAAAAAACACAGGCAAGCAGCACCTTTTATTTACAAAATACTCAAACAATCTAAAGCTGATTTTAATAAAAAATCGATACCAGAGATTACGAAATGGGCAACTAAAGAGTTTAAAAACAATCCAGACCTCGAACTCGAATATTTTGAAATCGCTAATGCAAAAACTTTAAAAACTGCTCGCAGAAAACAGAAAAAAAATAAATATAGAGCGTTTATTGCAGCGTATGCAGGACAAATTCGACTAATCGATAATATAGCCTTAAATTAATTACTTTTGCTGGCGAAATTTATACCTATTGAATCCAAAACTAAAAAAAGTACTTTTTGCATTAATACCCATAGCTATTGGTATTGGTATTATTTGGTATTTTTTGGCTCAATTAACGCCAAAGGATAAAAATGATATTATAAATTCATTTAAAACGGCAAATTACTGGTGGGTAGCTTTGTCGTTATTATTTGGAATTTTAAGTCATTTTTCAAGAGCATACCGTTGGCAATTTTTATTAAAACCTCTTGGGTATCGTCCTAAATTTGCCAATAGTTTTATGACTGTTTTAATGGCATATTTGGTGAATTTAGCATTACCTAGAGCTGGTGATATTGCCCGTGGAACTGCAATTTCAAAATATGAAAATATTCCGTTTGAAAAAGCCATAGGAACCATTGTAGCAGAACGTATTGCAGACATCATATTGTTATTATTCATTATCGGAGTAGCTTTTGTTTCTCAAGCAGAATTAATTAAAAGTTATCTTTTTAAAGAAGATTCTAATCGTCTAACATCTATACTTATTTTGTTTGGAATTATTGTTCTTGGTTTGATAATTTTAAGACGTATTCAAAAAGCTAAAAGTGGATTTTTACTTCGAGTAAAAACTTTTTTTAATGGACTTATAGAAGGTGCCCTTAGTATTACAAAAATGAAAAACAAGTGGGCTTTTATTTTTCATACCATTTTTATTTGGGTAATGTATGTAGCTATGTTTTATGCGGCAACTTTTGCCATCCCTGAGACTTCAAACTTACCTTTTTCTGCCATTATTGTAGGTTTTGTTGTTGGTGGTTTAAGTATGGCTTTAACAAATGGAGGTTTAGGCACCTACCCCGTTTTTGTGGCGAGTGCATTGACTTTATATGGTGTCGCAGAAAATCCAGCAAATGCTTTCGGATGGATTATGTGGACTGCCCAAACCTTAATGGTAATTGCTTTTGGCGGTTTATCTATGATATTACTACCTATTTATAATAGAAAACAGAGTTAATGACAAGGTTCTACAGTAACGGCAAATTGTTACTCACTGGTGAGTATTTGGTACTTGACGGAGCTAAGTCACTGGCACTACCCACTCAAAAAGGACAATCTCTAACTATTCAAGCTATAAAAGAACCGAAACTAATTTGGGAAAGTTTTGATGAAAAAGGTAATCAATGGTTACAGGTAGCGTTTGACTTACCAAAACTGAGAATCATTTCTGAAACTTTTAACTCAAATAAGGAAGATGGTAGTGATTCACTAGCTTTAAGATTACAAGAAATTCTTTTAAAAGCAAAAAATTACAATCCTCACTTTCTTACAAATAAAACTGGGTGGTATGTAAAGACAATTCTTGATTTCCGAAGAGATTGGGGTCTTGGTTCCTCATCAACCTTGGTAAATAATATTGCCCAATGGGCACAAATAGATGCTTTCGAATTGCAATTCGAAACTTTTAAAGGGAGTGCTTACGACATTGCATGTGCGCAAAATAATACACCAATATGCTATCAATTATTAGATGAAAAACCGACTGTGCGGTCTGTTTTATTCAATCCCGATTTTAAAGCGCAACTTTTCTTTATTCACCTCAACAAAAAACAAAATAGTAGGGAAGGTATAGCTCATTATCAAAAATTTGAGGGTAACAAGCATACTTTAGTAGAAGATATTTCGACATTGACAAATGAGATTTTAAAAACAAAAACACTGAAAGATTTTGAAATAATCTTACGAGAGCATGAACGCATTATTTCTTCAGTAATCGATCAAAAACCAATTCAACAAGTTTTATTTTCTGATTACTTTGGGCAAACAAAAAGCCTTGGCGCCTGGGGTGGTGATTTTATATTGGCAACTGGTAATAATAAAACATCTAAGTATTTTAAAAATAAAGGTTTTCAAACTGTGATTCCGTATCAAGAAATGGTTTTATGAAACAGCAAGTAATTGTTATCGGAGGTGGTGCAGCTGGTTTCTTTACAGCCATAAACATTGCTGAAACAAACCCTAATCTACAGGTAACCATTCTTGAAAAAAGTAATAAAGTACTTCAAAAAGTGAAAATTTCTGGTGGCGGTAGATGCAATGTAACCCATGCTTGTTTTGACCCAAAAGAACTGGTTGAATTCTATCCCAGAGGAAAAAAAGAATTGCTAGGCCCATTTCATCAATTTATGACAGGCGATACCATGCAATGGTTTGAAGATCGTGATGTTAAACTTAAAATTGAAGAAGATAATCGTGTATTTCCTGTTTCAAATTCTTCTCAAACCATTGTTGATTGTTTGGTAAATAGTGCCCAAGTAGCTGGAGTTGAATTACTACTGAATCAAAATGTCAAGAATATATCAAAACAAGAGGAGCAATTTGTGGTAAAAACAGATTTACAAGAGTATAAAACTGATAAACTGGTTATTGCAACAGGTAGTAGTAACAAATTTTGGGGTATTTTGTCAGATTTAGGTCATCGTATTATACCTCCTATTCCTTCCTTATTCACATTTAAAATTAATGATTCAAGAATTAAAGCAATTCCAGGCGTATCTGTACCAAACGCTACAGTACAACTTGTAAGTTCAGATTATATCAGTTCAGGACCTTTACTTATTACGCATTGGGGAATTAGTGGCCCTGCAGTGCTTAAACTATCTGCTTTTGGAGCATTATTTCTGGCAGAGAAAAACTATCAATACAATGTACTTGTTAATTGGGTTTCTAAATCTAAAAATGAAGTATTAGAATTTTTGAAAAGTAGTAAACTGCAACACACTAAAAAGCAGGTTGTTCAAAAGTCACCTTTTCAAGAAATTCCCAAGCGATTATGGGAAAATCTAGTCAATGCTTCTCAAATCGATCCAAATCAAAATTGGGCCGATATAAGTAATAAACAACTAGAAAGTCTAACAAATCAATTAACAAACACCATTTTTAATGCGAATGGAAAGTCAACTTTTAAAGAAGAGTTTGTCACCGCTGGAGGTATTGATTTAAAAGAAGTGAATTTTAAAAGATTTGAGAGTAAACTTCATAAAAATTTATTCTTTGCTGGCGAAGTATTGAATATAGATGCTGTAACAGGTGGATTTAATTTTCAAAATGCTTGGACAGGTGGTTATATTTCTGGAAAAGCAATTGCTATTGACTAGCACGTCATTGCGAAGCAAATCTTTGATTTGATATGGCAATCTCTTAAAATAGATTACTTCACTTCGTTCGTAATGACGGCACTAAAAACTTGTTAAAGAAAGCAGCTAATGTTCCACCCACAACAGGTGATAAGATATAAACCGTAAAAAAACTAAATGACACAGCTGGAAAAGCCGCTGAATTCCATCCAGCAAAGTAAGCAACTACTCTGGGTGAAAAATCTCGAGCCGGATTAAACCCTCCTTGTGTAAAGGGAGCAATTAAGCAAATCAAAACTGTGACTGTTAACCCTATTAAAAGTGGAGTAAAGTTATTCACCTGTTTAGGTTTTCCGGTTAGTCTAAAGATTACAAATACTAAAATAAAAGTACCTATACCTTCCATAAAACAAGCTTGAAGATGAGAAACTGAGAATCTATCTTCAAAACTAGGATTCGGAAAATATTCTCCAAACATCATGGCTGATCTGTATGAATCATTGCTCCCACGTATAATACCATTTAGCTGTTCATAGCTACTAATCGCTTCCGCGAAAACGAAATACAGGATTACTGAACCCAAGAGCGCGCCTAAAAATTGTGCTATCAAATACAAAGGAAGCTTTTTGGCTGTAAGTTGTTTATTAAAAAACATAGCAATACTTACTGCAGGATTCAAATGAGCTGGGCATAAACTTCTAACAGCGAATATGGCCATCGCAACACCTAATCCAAAAATAATAGCAACACCTAACAAATCTAAGGCTCCGAAAACTACCGAAACCGCTACAGCTCCACAACCAAAAAAGACCAATAATAAAGTACCTAGAAACTCACCAAAGTATTCTTTTAAGGCATTCACGTCTATTTTATTTTTGAAAAAACGTATTTCATTTCTGTAGCTATTTGCATACTACGTTCTAGGTATTTTTCTACTTGTAATTCAGTACCATCAAAAGTTTTGGGGTCTTCATAAGTAATTGAAATTCTTTTTTCTGCTTTGTCAATAAACGGACAATTCTCTTCCGCTTCTGAACAAACCATTACTGCAATAAATCTTGATTTAGGATTAAAATCATGATCATACACTTTTGAAAACCCTATAACGGGATGGGCGCTTTTTGCAAATTTGATTGCATATACTGGATTTTCACAATGAGCAATTGTACTTATTTGAAATCCATTATTTTTTAAGGTCTCCACCACCATTGGAAAAAGTGCCGTTGCTTCTGTTCCTCCAGAATAACAATGTACATAACGAACTTTAAAATGTCTAGCCATGGTTTGCGCCCAGATCTGTGCTAAATGACTCCTTCGAGAATTATGAGTGCATATAAAATTTAACCGAACATCAACTTTTACGTCAACTTTGTTTTGAATGTAATGAATTAAGGGTTGTAATACTTCTTTTCGTTCTTTACTAATGGTATTTACATCAATAGATGCTATTAACTCTCTAAGCTCTCTTAAAAGTTTATTTTTTCTCTTCATATTAAGTTATTCTTTACGTAAGAAATTGATTTAGCAACAACCTGAATTAGGCGTACAGCATCCGTCAGCAGTATCAGCAAGTACAGTTTCGGGAACACCACATTCATCTTTTGCTTTACAATCTGTCTTAGGCACAAATAACTTAATTAGCACTTTATCTAAAGTTACCTCAATGTTATTAATTTCTAAACTGGCTTTATGAAAATTTGCATTACTATATTCAAATTTAGTTGCTGCATTTTCATCTAATGGGTGAATTTCACTCACTTTTTCAAGTATAGATAACGCTTTACCTGCTTGCATAAAATTACGTTTATCAATTTCTTTCGGACTTTCCCATAATTGGATAATTGTTTCATTCCAAGCATCACTTCTACCACCGCAATCGACCGATTTAATGCTTGTGTTTTTAACTTCGGTAATATGATAATTTGCTCTAACAAATTCACCGTCACGATATTCAAAAAGTAATTCTTTATTAGAATTTTCTTTTAATACATTCAAAAATTCTTGTGTTTTCATAATAATAAATTAATTTATTTATTCTATTTGTTATTTCTTTAGTCTGTGTTTTATATTATAATCGTAATTTTACGATGGTTAAATTCAAAAAAATAGCCTAACAACATTTAATAGCCTTAAAATCTTCTTTAAATAGTGTAGCAAATAAATCTTTTGCTTTTTGCCAATTTTTTTGATGGATACAATAGCGAATTTTCGGTGGATTTACTTCTCCTTCAATCAAGCCAGCATCTTTTAATTCTTTTAAATGCTGCGAAATAGTCGATTGCGCTAAAGGAAGTTGGTCAACCAAATCACCTGTATAGCAACAACTCTGATTGCTTAAATGTTTTAGAATTACCAATCGAACAGGATGCCCTAATGCCTTCGCATAACGCGCCAACTCAGTAGATTCTTCAGAATATTCTATATGTTGTAATGTTTTATTCATAGTTCATCGCAAATATACGATATGTTTTTAAATAAAACCATTATTTTTGAAAAAATTATTGCCATGAAACTTATTGCTTCTTCACTATTTATACTATTCATACTTAACATTTACGCTCAAGAAGTTGCTTTTTTTGACCGAAGCTTCCATAAAAGAAGTCCGTTTAAGGACATAGGAAACAAACGGATATATTTTATAAAAGATAGTATCGTCAAAACAGAAGATTATAAGAAGAATAAAATTTATAGAAAAGGAAAGTTCTATGGATTTTCGAATTTAAAAAATTTAGATGCCTTCATTAGGTATAATGCTAGTAATCAATACCACCAATTCGATAGTTTAGAAACACAAAACAGATATGGTGTTGTTGATTATTATAATAAAAGGGAAAAATTAATACGAAGAGAATTTTACAAAGAAAATTCAACAAAATACATACAAGTTTGGAATGAAAAAGGTGATTCTCTATTAGTAAAAGGAAGCGGAACCTTTGTTAAGAATTATCCAAAAACAAATGAAATTTTTTTTCAAGTATTTAAAGATTCCATAGAAATAGAGTCGTACTATATTAGAAATAGTAAAAATGATACCATTTTTCGTAAAGTAGATAAACGTGCCTACCCTAAAGAAGGTTTACAAAATTTCTATCAAAATTTAACTAGTACTATTAACTATCCAGGATTGGCTCTGATGCTTGGTGTAGATAAAAAAATCACCATACAGTTTATTGTCGATGAATCTGGAAAATTGACAGAATTCATTCCAATTAGCCACCCCTCACATAATTTTGAAAAAAAAGCAATAAAAAAGTTAAAGCAAATGCCTGCATGGAATCCTGCTATTTTAAATGGTAAACCCGTTAAAACAAGGTTTAGAATACCTATTACATATAGACTAGAATAATGACAAATTTATCTTAATTTATAATTGTCAAATCCTTTTTGTCTGATTAGGTCGTCTATCTAAAATCAAGCAACTTCTCCCCTGTGGGGTTTTAAAGCATCTCGTACTAAAAGCATATCTTTTTCATCGACAACCATAAATGCCATTGAAATAACTTCAGAAGTTATTTCGACTGCTATTTGGTATGTGTTAAGATTTTCTATTTGTGCATATTCTTTTAAATGCACTACATGGTGTTCGGCTGTTTTCTGAGCAGCAGGCCCTCGAAAATCCCAGATGAGTTTTATTTTTCTTTCCACAATACAAAGATATCCTTCTCAATTCAGAAAAGGATATCTTAAACAACTATTTTGAATTAGTTTATTTTTTAGTAAGTGTTAGACCTATCAATCCGAGCCTAGCTATCAAAAACACTACCATACCAAAAGTTGGCGATAAAAGTGCTACTTTTAATCCAGCCGCAAGAATATGTGGCGAAACATTACTAGAAGCTTCTATTGAATCGAAAGCGCCAATGAGTCCGAGCATTTGACCTAAAAACCCCCACACCAATACAAACAAGCTTAAATGTTTTATCAAACCAACTGCTTTTGTATTCTCCTCAGGCTTTAGAAATGCTTTAACTAAAAATACAATAATTGCTATTAAGATAATGAGTGTTGTGTACATAAAAAGAGGCCCACCCTCATTTAATAAATTTGACATTAGATACATAATTGAATTTTTATTATTAATACATCAAATCTATTTCATTGATGCTTCACTCAATTTTAATTTCGACCGTTTACAAAAATTAAGACCTATTCAACTGTTTTCTTATCCTTTTACAAAAAAAGTATAAAATTTGTTAAATACGACCTTTATTCTGAATTCTATCGTTCAAATTATACTAGATTAATAAATATATGCATCTTGCAACATCATGGAAAAAAGAGTGCTCATAACCAACTATATTTTACCAATTATAGGACATATCGTTTTCTGGGTAATTATCTACTTTTTCTATGCATATTTTTTAGGTTATGGAAGCACAAATACAGAATACATAAATCACTTCTCTGTATTTTTAATGCCTGTAAGTATCGCAATTAGTTATTTTTTAATTTATTATTTGATTCCCAATTATTTAATGACCAAAAAATATAGATTGTTTATATTATATAGTATCTATACATTTATACTTTCGGTCTTTGCAATCATTCTGTCTATTCTTTACGGATTGGTTTATACAGAAAACTTAAAAGCCGAAAATACTTCTCCGTTAACAAAAACGCTACCCTTTATTATTCTAGGAGTCTTTTTTGTAGTACTCATCGTAGCTTTTATAAGTTTAATACTGCACAATTATAAATCTGTAGTCTCGAATGAAAGCCTAAAAAATAAGATCTTACAAACACAACTAAGGCTTAAAGAACAAGAGTTGAAATTTTTAAAAATGCAAATTCATCCGCATTTCTTATTTAACTCTTTAAATACTATTTATGGATATGCCCTTAAAAAAGGTGATGAGGCTCCAGAAATGATATTGAAATTATCAAACTTACTAGATTATATATTATACCAAGTAGATAAACCACAAGTTTTTTTACAAGACGAAGTTAAACACCTCGAAGATTATGTAGCACTTGAAAAAATGCGTTTTCATGATACTTTAGAGGTATGTATCACTAAAGACATTGATAATAAAAATATACAAATTGCTCCTATGTTATTAATTCCTTTTGTAGAAAACAGCTTTAAACACGGTACTATAATTAATGGGAAACTAACTGTTTCTATTGATTTAAAAATAGTAAACAATATGCTATACTTTAAGATTATTAATTCGTCTATAAAAGATTTAGAAATATCTAAAGGTATTGGTCTTGAAAATAGTAAAAAACGTTTGGCTATGTTATATCCTAATAACTACTCATTAGATACTAGACAACTTAAAAATCAATATAAAGTCATTTTAAGAATTAAGAACCTAAAACAATTACAATATGAAGAAAATAATTAAATGTATTGTAGTTGATGATGAGCCCATGGCGCGTGAAATCTTGAAAACACATTTACAAAAAATTGATTTTATTGAGATTATAGCTTTATGTAAAAATGCGTTAGAAGCGTATTCTATTTTAAACAGTCAGGTTATAGATCTGGTTTTTTTAGATATTAATATGCCTGAGGTTTCTGGTTTATCGCTGGCAAAATCATTAAATAAAAATAATCAGATCATTTTTACCACTGCTTATCGTGAATATGCTGTTGATGGCTTCAACCTTGAAGCGGTTGACTATCTACTTAAACCCATATCTTTTGAACGTTTATTACAAGCCATTCATAAGCTCAATAAAGAATTACCTGCTATAAGTTCTCACGAAAAGTTTTTAGTAACATCAGATAAGAATGAGTTTTTGTTTGTTCGCGCTGACAGAAAAATGGTGAAGATAGATTTTAATAACATTAATTATATTGAAAGTTTAAGTGATTATATTAAAATTCATCTAGACACTAAAACCATTATAACCCGTGAAAAAATTAGTGTTATCGAGTCTAAATTACCTTCAGATCATTTTTTAAGAATTCATCGTTCTTATATCGTTTCGATAGCAAAAATTCAGTCTTTTACGAACGAATTTATTGAAATCAGCCAAAAAGCAATCCCGATAAGTAGAACTTATAAAACAGCAGTTTTAAATAAATTGGAAAATTTATAAGTGAAATAATATCTTTGCACAAAACCATACGTTTGAATCTTAACGAATTTATTTACAAGTCAGATAATCACAAAACTTTAGAAAACGGCAGCTTTACTTGGAAAACGCCTAGCAATATTGCTTTAGTTAAATATTGGGGAAAACATGGTATGCAATTGCCAAAAAATACCTCTATCAGTTTCACATTAGATGCTTGCCATACAATTACAACATTAGAGTTTAAAGAGAAAGCATCCTCTAATGCTGAATTTGAAATTTATTTTGAAACAGAAAAAAAAGATGATTTCAAGCCAAAAATAAAAGCATTCTTAGATAGGATTGAAGAATACTCATCTTTTTTAAATGACTATGATTTAGTCATAAAAACCCATAACTCTTTTCCGCACAGTAGTGGTATCGCATCATCAGCCAGTGGTATGGCAGCGCTTGCCCTATGCATAATGAGTATGGAAAAGGCTTTACATCCTGAAATGTCTGATGAATTATTCTTTAAAAAAGCTTCCTTTTTAGCACGTTTAGGTTCAGGTAGTGCAGCGAGAAGTATTAAAGGAAATTTGGTTGTTTGGGGTCAACATGCTCACTTAAAAGGAAGTTCAGATTTATTTGGTGTTGAATTTCCGCATAAAGTACACAACAACTTTAAAAATTACCACGATACTATTCTGTTAGTAGATAAAGGCGAAAAACAAGTTTCTAGTACTGTGGGTCATGATTTAATGCATCATCATCCATTTGCTGAAGAACGTTTTAAACAAGCAAATGAAAATATTGAAAAAATAAGCAAGGTGCTTCAAAATGGTGACTTAAAAGCATTCATCGAGATTGTTGAAAGCGAGGCACTGACATTACATGCTATGATGATGACCAGTAATCCTTATTTTATTTTAATGAAACCAAACACACTTCAAATCATACATAAAATTTGGAATTTTAGATCAAAAACGAATACACATGTTTGCTTCACCTTAGATGCTGGTGCAAATGTTCATGTTCTTTATCCTGAAAAAGAAAAAGAAAAAGTTCACCACTTCATTGTCAACGAATTAATTGAATTTTGTAAAAATAATCACTATATTTGTGATAGAGTGGGCTTGGGGGCAAAGCCGATGTAAATAGAAAAGCTCATTATAAAATTTTAATGTGCCCTACCATTAAAATGTTGAAGATTTAGAGATCAATAACCTCTACATAAAAAAGGCAGCTAAAAAAGCTGGTAGAGATGTTTGTTGCCTAATTCAAATACTAAATCTCAACATTATGAAAACTTTTATCTCACTTTTACTTACAGGATGTTTATCCTTTTTAAATTCTGAAATCACAGCACAATCAGAAAAAGATACTATTTGGTATGATGCCAATTGGAATGTAGCCTCAAAAAATATCGCTTCTTATTACAGACCTAGCCCATTACCTAAAGACAATGGCTTTTGGCTTATAGATTACTACATTTCTGGTAAAAAACAAATGGAAGCATGGTCTAATGCTGCCGATTCAGAATTTTTTAATGGTACCGTCACTTGGTATCATGAAAATGGTAATATTTTACAAACGGTAAATTACAAAGACAACATTTTAGAAGGTGATCGAAAAAATTACCATGAAAGTGGTCCTTTAAAAAGTCAGTATAGTTATAAAAACGGAAAAATTGAAGGACCTTGGATAAGCTTCTATGAAAATTCTAAAAAACATGAAGAAGGGCAATATAAAAATGGTGAACGTGAAGGTGATTGGAAAGAATATCATGAGGATGGAAGGATTAAAGGTGAAGGTAAATACAAAAAAGGTAAAAAAGTAGGCAGATGGACAATGCATTATTATAGCGGAATTGAAGATGAATAGTAACTTTTTTAACTAGTTAGAAATTTAATTTACAACAGAATCTATTATATTTGCGTTATGTTATTGAAAACCACTTATTAAATATATGAAGGGACCCTTATTTTATGCAAAAATTTTATTGTTCGGCGAATATGGAATTATAAAAGATTCTAAGGGCTTAGCAATTCCCTATAATTCATATAAAGGGGCATTAAAAATGACCAATACCCTTACAGGTGTTGCTAAAAAATCTAATGAAAATCTTTTAAATTTTTATGAATACTTAACTGAATTAGATAAATCTGATTTGGTTTCGTTTCGATTGCACGATCTTAAAAGAGATATAGATAGTGGTATGTACTTCGATTCTAGTATCCCTCAAGGCTATGGGGTTGGTAGTTCAGGCGCCTTAGTAGCAGCGATTTATGATAAGTATGCTGATCAAAAAATTACTGTTTTAGAAAACTTAACGCGTGAAAAATTATTGAAGCTAAAAGCTATATTCTCGTCAATGGAATCTTTCTTTCATGGGAAAAGTTCAGGGCTAGACCCACTAAACAGTTATTTAAGTTTACCTATTCTTATAAATTCAAAAGATAATTTAGAACCTACAGGTATTCCTTCTCAAAAAGAAGGAAAAGGTGCCGTATTCTTGTTAGATTCTCAACAGGTTGGCGAAACAGAACCCATGGTAAATATCTTTATGAATAAAATGAAGAATGAAGGCTTTAGAAAAATGCTCAACGAAGATTTTGCAAGACATACAGATGCCTGCATTGATGATTTTTTACATGGTAATATAAAATCACTATTTGGGAACGTAAAAAAACTTTCTAAAGTAGTTTTAGATAATTTTAAACCGATGATTCCACAACGATTTCATAACGTTTGGCAAAAAGGTATCGATAGTAATGATTATTATCTAAAATTATGCGGATCTGGTGGTGGTGGTTATATACTTGGCTTCACGCAAGACTACAAAAAAGCAAAAGAGCTTCTTAAAGACTACAAATTAGAACTGGTATATAGATTCTAAACCAGTTTCACATGGAAAATGTGCAAGTCAAAGCCCAAAGCGACAATTCTAAAAAAAAGTATAACATACTATATAAATTTTTTAGTTTACTTTCTGTTGTAAGAGGTTATAATGTTTTAGTATTAATTACTGCACAATATTTAGCGGCAATCTTTATTTTTTCACCTAAGAAATCACTACCAGAAATTCTATTCGATATTGATCTTTTTTTAGTGGTACTAGCTACAGCCTGTGTAGTTGCTGCTGGTTATATTATTAATAATTTTTACGATTCAGAGAAAGATAAAATCAATCGTCCCGTAAAATCGAAGATCGATAATATTGTCAACCAAAAAACCAAGCTTAATATTTATTTCTTTTTGAATTTTTTGGGCTTTACGCTAGGGTTTTTTGTTTCGTGGAAAGCAGCTGGGTTTTTTGCTATTTATATTTTTTTGATATGGTTTTATTCACATAAATTGAAAAGATATCCTTTAACAGGATTAATAGGATCAACCCTATTATCATTATTACCTTTTTTCGTAATTTTCGTTTACTACCGTAATTTCTCTAAAATTATCTTTGTACATGCCTTATTTTTAGGAATTATACTTCTAATTAAAGAACTTATAAAAGGATTAGAAAATCTAAAAGGTGATCTTTTGCAAAACTATAAAACCGTCCCTATTACCTATGGTGTTGCATATACAAAAAAGTTAATAAGCTCACTCATTCTCTTAGCACTTGTGCCTACTTATTTTTTATGGAAATACCCAGAAATGGGTTATATGAAATACTATTTTTATGTAAGTGGTATTGTCTTTATATTTTTTCTTTTTAAGCTTTGGTCTAGCAATACTAAAAAAAACTATTTGCTACTTCATAATATCATAAAGTTCATTATAATTTTAGGTGTATTTAGCTTAGCTTTGATCGATACATCAGTACTAATAAAACGTATTTTATAAAATGGATAATCAATTAAAAGTAGCTCTTGCCCAAATTGCTCCCGTTTGGTTGAATAAAATTGAAACTTTAAAAAAAGTTAAAAATGCAATTATTGAAGCTGCAGCAAATAAATGCGAGTTAATTGTTTTTGGTGAAGGGTTAGTTCCTGGTTATCCTTTTTGGTTGGCACTTACAGGAGGAGCAGAATGGAATACAACAGTTAACAAAGAAATTCACGCACATTATGTTCGTAATTCAATTACTATAGAACAAGGGGATCTTGATGCTATTTGTAAACTATCCATTAAGTATAAAATAGCAATATACCTAGGTATTATCGAAAGACCTTTAGACCGAGGAGGGCATAGTATTTATGCCTCTTTGGTTTATATTAATCAAACTGGTGAAATTAAATCTGTGCATAGAAAATTACAACCTACTTATGATGAACGCCTAACTTGGGCACCAGGTGATGGTAACGGTTTACAAGTACATTCGTTAAAACAATTCACTGTTGGAGGGTTAAACTGTTGGGAAAACTGGATGCCGCTACCAAGAGCATCACTTTATGGGCAAGGAGAAAACTTACATATTGCTGTTTGGCCTGGTAGCGATCACAATACCAAAGATATTACCCGTTTCATTGCTAGAGAATCAAGATCGTATGTTATTTCTGTTTCTAGCTTAATGACAAAAAATGATTTCCCAAAAGACACTCCTCATTTAGATAAAATATTAGAAAAATCACCAAAAATTTTAGCAAACGGAGGAAGTTGTATTGCAGGTCCTGATGGTGAATGGATTATCGAACCACAACTACATAAAGAAGGATTGATTATTGAGACTTTAGATTTCAATCGGGTATTTGAAGAACGTCAAAATTTTGATCCTGTTGGTCACTATTCTCGACCTGATGTTACAAAATTGATCTTAAATACTAAACGACAATCAACTATTTCTATAAAAGAGTAGTGTTCAATTAGTTTTAGAAGTATCTTTGCGCAAAATTTAATAAATGGCAACTAAAAAATCATCGTCGAGAGGACGACACGCCAGCGGTACTTCTCGAACTACAAATTCAAAAAAGAAAACGTTTAGCAAAGGCAAACCTAGCTTCAAAAAGGATTCGCGAAAATCTTCAGACACTACTAAGAAAACAGCTTCAGATACTATTCGTTTAAATAAATACATAGCCAATGCTGGTATTTGTTCAAGGCGTGAAGCAGATACGTATATACAATCTGGTAGTGCTACTGTAAATGGTAGAGTTATTACTGAGATGGGATATCAGGTAAAACCAGGTGATGAAGTGCGATTTGATGGATCTTTAATCAGTCCTGAAACTAAGCGATATGTGCTGCTCAATAAACCAAAAAATTATATTACGAATAGCGAAGATGAACGAGGTAGAAAAACGGTAATGGAGTTAATTGCTGGAGCAACGAAAGAACGTTTGTATCCAGTTGGAAGACTAGATCGTAATACCACAGGACTATTATTATTTACGAATGATGGTGATATTGCTAAAAAGCTAACACAACCTAAAGTACCTTTTAAAAAATTGTATCAGGTTTCTTTAGATAAGAAATTAGCTATGAAAGACCTTCAGAAAATTTCAGAAGGTTTTATACTTGAAGGTAAAATGGTTTTTATAGACGCCGTTTCATATATAGAGAATCAACCCAAAACTGAAGTGGGTATTGAAATTCACTCTGGTAGAAATAGAATAGTTCATAAAATTTTTGAGTATTTTGGATATAAAGTAACCAAATTAGATCGGGTGTTATTTGCTGAGTTGACGAAGAAAAATTTACCAAGAGGCCATTGGAGACACCTTACCCAACAAGAAGTCAATAACTTAAAAATGATATAAACCAAAAAAGCCGATCAAATTTGATCGGCTTTTTAGTGGTGGTGCCTCCAGGAATCGAACCAGGGACACAAGGATTTTCAGTCCTTTGCTCTACCAACTGAGCTAAGGCACCAATTGCATAAATGCGGATGCAAATATATATTCATTTTTAAAATTGACAAAGATAAATTTATAAATTTTGCTTTTGTAAATTTACAACTTTTCATTCAGGTATGAATTTAATCATCGACATTGGTAATACTAGAAGTAAAATAGCAATTTTTAAAGACAAAAAAATTGAAGAATTACGCATTTCATCTCATGAAAAAACGAATAAAGAGATTGCAAAAATTTTAGCTAAATATGCTGTAAAAAATGTCATTATTTCATCGGTAGGTCAACCTGATATTATTGACAACAACTTATTTGAGCATAGCAAAAAAATCATTGTTCTTGATCATAAAACTAAAGTACCTTTTAAAAATAATTATAAAACACCCTCAACTTTAGGAGTCGATAGAATTGCTCTTGTTGCTGCAGCAGCTCAAGATAGACCAAAAGAGAATGTATTAATTATTGATGCTGGTACCTGTATTACCTATGACTTTCTAAATAAAAAAAATGAATATAAAGGAGGGGCAATCGCTCCAGGCATTAATATTAGATTTAAAGCATTACATGACTATACTGCTAACTTACCTTTGTTAGAAATAGACACATTTTCTGTGATCGGAAAGAACACAAACGAATCTATATTATCGGGTGTTTTAAATGGTGTTATTCAGGAAATTAAAGGTGTGATAACACAATACGAAAACAAATATTCAACTTTAACAGTAGTTTTAACAGGCGGTAACACAAATTTCTTGGCTAAAAAGCTAAAAAGTAGCATATTTGCCAATCCAAATTTTTTGTTGGAAGGATTGAATAGTATTTTGATACACAATACAGACGAATGATAAAAAAAATAATAGGATTACTTTTTCTACTAATTTCTCTAACTATTTTTGCTCAGAGAACAAATAACTCACCTTATTCTATTTTTGGTATTGGCGAGAACTCCAATACAAAAACAGTAGAAGAAATGGGTATGGGAGAAGTTGGAGGAGCTTTTAATAGCACGTATTTATTAAACTTTACAAATCCTGCTGCTTTAGCACATTTAAGATTTACTAATTATAGCTTGGCAGGTCAAAATAGAGCAATACAATTAAATGATGGTTCGAATAAAGCTTCTGGGTCTAATGCTTCTTTTTCGTATTTAGCAATTGGGTTTCCAATAGGTCAAAAGGCAGGAGTATCATTTGGTATTAAACCCTTTTCTACAGTTGGGTATTCATTAAGTCAAGAAATATTCGATACCAATAATCAATTAACTGCTATTAATTTATTTACTGGAGAAGGAGGAACAAATAGTGTTTTTGTTGGTTTTGGACATAAAATAGGCAAAAATTTTAGCGCTGGCATAGAAGGTTCTTATATTTTTGGGAGTATAGAAAATAGTTTATTAAATAGACGTAACGGAATACCTTTAGCTACGCTAGAAAAAACTGACTCTGATGTGAGAGCATTGCGAGTAAAAGGAGGTATTCAATATGTTGGAAAGTTGAACGAAAAAATAGCTTTAAAAGCTGGTTTAGTAGTTGAATTAGAGAATGAATTATCAGATGAAGGAAGGCGTTTTCGTATTTCAACTGAAAACATTCCTAATCCCACATCTCAACAACATAAGGATACAACAATTAATCAATCATTTAAAAATACCATTACAATCCCTACGAAAACTACCCTTAGTGCTGGTATTGGAAAAGAGAATAATTGGTATGCTGGTATAGAATACGAATTTCAAGATGCATTATCATTTAAAGAACAATTAACACAGAATGCAACATTTCAATACGATAAATCTAACCGAATCTCTGTTGGAGGATTTTATACACCAAAAATAAATTCTATTTCAAACTACTGGCAGCGAATTACTTATAGGTTAGGTTTTAAATACCAAGAGTTAGGATTACTTGTAAATAATACATCAATTAATGATTTTGGCATGTCTTTTGGGGTAGGCTTACCGATTGGCAAACAATTATCGAATATAAATTTAGGAATTGAATTAGGCCAACGCGGAGAAACAACTAACAATCTGGTTAGAGAAAATTATCTTAACTTTAGAGTCGCATTTTCACTAACAGACAGGTGGTTTAGAAAGCAAAAATTAAATTAATAATAAAAATAACCAAAATGAAGAGAAATGTTACATATTTACTACTAGGTTTATTATTTACGGTAGGAATTAATCAAACATATGCACAAGATAAATATGGTGCTCAACCTGATAAATGTAAAATTCAGTTATCATTATTCAACGAAGCTGCTAAAGGAGGAAATTTTGATAATGCTTATGAGCCTTGGTTATGGGTTATGGATAATTGCCCGAAAGCATCAAAGTTAATTTATAGTAGAGGTTTAAAAGTTGCAGAAGATCGATATAAAAAAGCGACTGGTGCTGCAAAAGAAACTGAGAGTAAGCTTATTGATAGAGTGTATGAAATGAGAATCCAACATTTCCCTGATAATTTAGGAAAAGTTTATAGTGACTGGGCTGGTTCTTTAGAAGATCGTGGTATGTCTGACGATAAAGTTTTTGAAAAATTAGAGAAAGCTTTTAAAACGGATCCTTCAGCCATGAGTATTAAAAATTTAGCTAAATATTTTAAAGCTGTTACTGAGCGAAATAAAGACACTAATACGCAAATGGTTTTTGATACTTATGATGATGGTATGGAGGCTGTGAATACAAAAATGGATGGATATATCAAGTCAAAAGATAAATTGCAGGGCAAATTAGATAGTGGTGCTACTTTATCTAAAAAAGAGGCTAAAGAAATGCGAATTGATACACTCAATTTAATAGGTCTTGGTCAAGTAGAAGGTATTTTTGATAATATATTAGGTACGGTTGCAACTTGTGATAGGTTAATACCATTATACAATAAAGGCTTTGAAGAACATAAAACAGATGCAAAATGGTTGCGAAGAGCAGCTTCGAGGTTAAATGCCAAAGAATGTACTGATGATCCTATATTTCCTAAATTAGTTGAAGCCTATGTAAATGCTGAACCGTCTGCAGACGCCTATGTATATTATGCAAAAGTACTTGAAGACCGAGGTAAAAAAGGGGAGGCAACAACCTATAGAAAAAAAGCAGTTGATTTAGAAACTGATCCTTATAAAAAGGCTAAGCTTTTATACAATATCGGAACTACGTGGGTTAGAAGAAGTCCTTCTCAAGCTGCTAAATATGCTAGAGAAGCACTACAATATCAACCAAGTATGGGTAAGGCCTATTTATTAATTGCAAGAGCCTATGCTGCGAGTGTAAACAGTTGTGGAAATGATGAGTTTACCAAAAGAATGGTATATATAGCTGCTGCTAATAAAGCATTACAGGCTAAAAGAGTAGATCCTAGTTTGTCGAAAGCTGCTGGTAAATATTATAGCAGCTATAAAGCTAATGGACCTTCTAAAAAATTAATATTTCAATTAGGTTTAAAATCTGGGGCTTCGCATCGAGTAGGTTGCTGGATTGGTGAAACGGTGAGAATACCATAAAAATATACTGATGTTAAAATCAGTTCAACATATATTAATTTTAAACATTGCTGCTCTTTTTCTAGCAGCAATGTTTTTTTCATGTGGTAATGATATAAAAGAAGTACAAGATTTTTTAGCCGATAAAAATCTACCTGTGGCTGAAGCGAAAAACATAAATATGATTCACACAGATTCTGGCTTTGTAAAAACTAGACTCATCACACCATTGCTGTACGATTTTAGAAATAGAGAAAATCATCCTTATCAAGAATTCCCCAAAGGGATACAAATTACTTCTTTTGACGATAAAGATTCAACAACACTTATTGCCGATTATGCCAGAACTTACAGCAAAACCTCTATTTCTGAAGTAATGGGCAACGTGGTTATTACGAATCATAAAGACAATTCTAAATTATATACTGAGCAGTTATATTGGGATCAAAGTACGCACTATATTTATACCGAAAAAAAATTCAAACTAATAACAAAAACTGACACCATAAACGGTAGAGGCTTTGAATCTAACGAAGATCTTACGAAAATTACTATGAAAAATATTAGTGGTGCCGTTTATGTAAACGAAAACGAATAATTTATGAACAAATATTTACGATTTTCTGAAATAGCTTATATCGGTCTTATTATTTTTTCAATCTATTCAGCCATTCAACGCTGGGATATTGATAGAAATAAGGCTTATATATTTCTGTTTTTTTCTGTACTTTTAGTCATTATGCTATACTTTAAACGAAGATTTAGAATTCGTTATGAGGAGCGCAGAAAAAATAAAAATGATGAAAAATAGACCCTTAGTTTTTAAACACTTTCTTTTTCTTATACTATTCGTTTTTTTTACAATTCAAACTTCTTCTCAAATTTTACCCTTAAAGGATAGAGCAAAAGTTGAAGATGAAATATTAAAGGATCGGTTTGATAATTTGCTCCCAAAGTTAATGAATCAAACAGATATCGATATGTGGGTATTGATTTCTAGAGAATATAATGAAGACCCCGTGCTACGAACGATGCTCCCATCAACTTGGTTGAATGCTCGACGAAGAACCATTCTTGTTTTTTATAGAAATAAAGAAAAGAATAGCATTGAAAAACTGGCGGTTGCTAGATATAATGTTGGTGAAAACATACAATCTGCTTGGAAAAAAGAAGAGGAACCCGATCAATGGAAAGCACTATTAAAAATTATAAAAGATAGAGAACCTTCTAAAATTGCATTAAACACTTCAAAATATTTTGGTATAGCCGATGGTTTGGTAAAAACAGATTATGATTGGTTCACCAAAAACTTACCAGAAAAATATAAAAGCAAAATTGTATCTGCTGAAAAGTTAGCCATTGCTTGGATTGAGACTCGTACCGAGAAAGAAATGGTATATTTTAAGCAGCTTTCAAAATTAACACATGATATTATTGCTGAAGCCTTTTCAAATAAAACCATAAAACCAGGTGTAACATCTACCGAAGATGTAGTTTGGTTTCTAAGGCAAAAATTAAATGATCTTGGTTTAAAAACTTGGTTCCATCCAACGGTAGATATTCAGCGTAGTAGTGAAAAATTAGGTAGTCATATTACTTCTTTTTCTAAAAGACCAGGAGAAAACATCATCCAAAAAGGAGATTTATTACATTGTGACTTTGGTATAACATACCTTAGACTTAATACAGATTGTCAACAGCACGCTTATGTATTAAAAGATAATGAATCTGAAGTACCAACTTTCTTGAAAGAAGCATTAAAAAAAGGAAATCGTCTTCAAGACATTCTTACTACTAATTTCGCTGAAGGAAAAACTGGAAATGGGCTTCTATTAGAATCCCTCTCAGAAGCAAAAAAAGAAGGTTTGAGGCCATCCATTTACACGCATCCTTTAGGGCTCTATGGGCATTCATCAGGAACAACTATCGGTATGTGGGATTCTCAACAAGGCGTTCCAGTAAACGGTGATTATCCTATTCATTACAAAACGGCATATGCTATCGAGCTAAACACAACGGTGCATATAAAAGAATGGAATAGAGACATAAGAATCATGTTAGAAGAACCAGGGTATTTTGATGAAAATGGTTTCACTTATATCGCAGGACGACAAGAAGCAATAATTCCTGTAAAAGCTAAGTAATTCGATGGTATTACAAATAAGTATTATTGTCATATCTATTTTACTATCTGCTTTTTTCTCAGGTATGGAAATTGCTTTTATCTCTTCTAATAAAATGCATATTGAAATTGAGAAGAAAAACGAAGGATGGCTTGCTAGAATATTAACCCGACTTACCGAAAATCCATCAAAATTCATCACCACAATGTTGGTGGGAAATAATGTTGCATTAGTAGTCTATGGCTACTTTATGGGTGAATTACTTACGCCCTACATTATACCAATTATTTCAAATGCATTTGTTGTCTTACTATTACAAACTATAATATCTACACTCATTATATTGATAACAGCAGAATTTTTACCAAAAGCCATTTTTAGAATTTATGCTAACGAAGCTTTAAAATTCTTTGCATTACCTGCGTATTTCTTCTTTTTAGTGTTTTACTTTTTTTCAGGTTTTATTGCTGCCATTTCTGATTTCATATTAAATGTATTTTTTAATACTACAAAAGATGAAGCACAACTAGAATTTAGTAAAATTGAATTGGGAAATTATATTACAGAACAATTAGAAACTTCAGATGAAGAAGATATAGACTCAGAAATTCAAATATTTCAAAATGCATTAGATTTTCATGATGTAAAAGCAAGAGAAGCAATGATTCCGCGCACAGAAATCATTGCCATTGATGTTAGCGAAACATTAACAAATCTTAAAAAATTATTTATAGAAACTGGGCTATCAAAAATCATGGTATATAAAGATTCACTAGACGACATTATTGGTTACGTACATGTTTTTGAATTGTTTAAAAAGCCTAAAAATATTCGCTCCATTATTGTACCCATAGAATTTGTGCCCGAAACGATGATGATTAACGATATTCTTAACGGATTAACTAAAAAAAGGAAAAGTGTTGCCATAGTTTTAGACGAATACGGCGGTACCTCGGGATTAATTACTATAGAAGACATTATTGAAGAATTATTTGGAGAGATTGAAGATGAACATGATACTACCGAACTACTTGAACATAAAATAAACGATCGCGAATTTGAATTCTCTGCGCGTCTAGAAGTAGATTACGTAAATGAAGCGTATAATCTATCGCTCCCAGAAGATGATGCCTACGAAACTATTGGTGGACTTATTACAAATTATACTGAAAACATTCCTGAGCAAGATGAAATTGTTGAAATAGACAACTTTCAATTTTTAATAAAACAAGTTTCTTCATCTAAGATTGAAGACATTTATCTAAAGGTTTTATACAAAGAAGAATAGCATTGTATTCTTAGGTAATTTCCTGTAGATTATCTTTTTTTTATTTCAAGGTAAATTGTATTTTCGCACACTAATTTATTTAAACGAAAAGAAGAATGGCTATTTTAGGAAAGATTAGAGAACGTTCGGTATTCTTAATTATCATTATTGCAATGGCTTTATTTGCTTTTGTACTTACTGGTTTATTTGATGCTAACAGTCCGTTATTTAATAAAAACACAAACATAATTGGTGAAATTAATGGTGAATCTATTTCACGTGAAGAATTTGCTGAATTGGTTGACCAACAAAGAACCAGAAATAATAACCGTGGCTCACAATTGCAAAGTGTTAAAACTGCTTGGGATAATTTAGTAAGAGAGAAAGTATATGAAACTCAATTAAAAAAATCTGGAATTGTTGTCGGAGAAAAAGATATATGGGATGAAGTTTTGAAGCAACCATTTATTCAGAATAGTCCACAATTTAAGAATGAAGCTGGTCTTTTTGATGAAGATAAATTAAAAGAATATATCGCTACACTTGAAGAAAGCGCGAGTGATGATGAGCAAAGTAAAGCACAATGGTTGGGTTGGTTGAATTACGAACGTAATTTAAAAACGAATCTTGAGCTTAACACCTACTCTAATTTAATAAAAGCGGGCTTAGGTGCAACTTTAGTTGAAGGTGAACGAGATTATATTTCTAAAAATACTAAACTAGATTTAGAGTATGTTCACATTCCTTTCACAAAAATTTCTGATAGTTTAGCAACGGTAACCGATGATGAAATTAAAGATTATGTTAAAAGTCATCGTGATGAGTTTAAGTTTGAAGCTGCTAGAAATTTAACATTTGTAAAGTTTGATATAAAAGCTACTCCAGAAGACGAAGCTGCTATAAAAGCTGAGGTTGCAAAATTAATTAATGATAGAGAAGAATATTCGTCTGCGACTAAAGGTAATGTAAATATTGTTGGATTAAAAAATACAAGCGATTACGCAAGATTTTTTACTGAAAATGGTTCAGATACGCCTTTAGATATGGCATATTACACAAAAGCTAGAATGGTAAAACCACTAGCTGATACCATTTTTTCTTTTAATAAAGGTGATGTTTATGGCTCTTATAAGGATGGTGAATACTACAAGTTAACAAAAGTAGTTGATGTAAAACAATTACCTGACTCGGTAAAATCTAGACATATTTTAATTCCTTTTCTAGGTGCTAGAGGTGCAGATGCTAGCATTACTAAAACACAAGAAGAAGCAAAAAAGACAGCAGATAGTTTGCTTACTATTTTAAAAATAAATAAATCAAAATTTGAAGATTTCGTTAAAGAATATTCTTCAGATAAAGCGAGTATTGCCAAGGGAGGTAAGTATGATTGGTATCCTTATAATCAAATGGTTCCAGAATTTAGAGATTTCACTTTTGAAGGAAATGTGGGAGATTTGGGAGTTGTAAAAACCGATTTTGGTTTTCATATTATCGAAATTGAAGGTCAAAAGAATAAACAAAAAGCCCTTCAGCTGGCAACTTTCACAAGAAAAATAGAAGCTTCAGAAGCAACCGAAAATGCTATTTTTGAAGAAGCAGAAACTTTTGCATCTGATCTCTCTAATACTAAAGACATGGTAGAACTTGGTAAAGAAAAAGGATATACAGTAATGCCAATTTATTCAATAAAAGAACTTGACGAAAGAATATCTATACTGGGTAATCAAAGAGAAATTGTACGATGGGCTTTTGAAAAAGATACAGATGTAGATGATATTAAGAGGTTTGACATCGATAATGGATATGCAGTTGTAAAACTTGATAAGAAAATTAAAAAAGGATTATCTATTGGTAATGATAAATCTAAGATTAGAAGTAAGTTAATGAATGATAAGAAAGCTCAAATCATCATGGATGAAATAGCAGGTAAATCCTTACAACAAGTAGCTAATGCGTATAAAACTAATATATCTTCTAGTAGAGCTGTTACATTAAATACTCCTACGTTGCCTGGAGTTGGTCGTGTGCCTGAATTAATAAATACCTTGACCTTATTAGAAAAGGACAAACAATATGATATTAGAAGTAATAATGCTGTTTTCGCTATAAAGATAAATAAAGTAGAAGCACCAGCTAAACTTGAAAATTTCAATAGCTTTGCTAGTAATCTTAGCAGAGATTTAAAGAATAAATCCAATAATTCTTACAACGCTTTAAAGAAGACAGCAACTATTGAAGATAACCGTGCAATATTTTATTAAAATTAAATTTACACTAGAACACTATAATTATTAAGATTTTTTATATTTGCAGTTATAAAAATTAAATTTGTAAATAGATTTTTTAACAGAAACTATAAATTAAAACTATTAAACATGAAACATTTAAAGAAATTAATTTTTGTTTTGGCAGTCTTTGCTTCTTTTAGCATAAACGCACAAGATGAAAACAATCCTTGGTCAATTGACTTCGGTATTAATGCAGTCGATACATATCCAACTAACCAAACTTCAGCTGGTCAAGGCAAATGGTTTGATGAATTTTTTAACGTTAAAGATCACTATAATATTTTACCTTCTATTTCAAGAGTTAGAGTTGGTCGTTATTTAGGTGATGGTTTTTCATTAGGGTTAGCTGGTTCTTTAAATAGAATTGAGCAATTCGGTGATATTCCAGCCAATGATCTTTCTTACTATGCGGGAGATTTAGATATACGTTATAATTTGAATAATCTATTTGGTAAATCTAAATGGTTTGATCCTTACGTCTCTGTTGGGGGTGGTTATACGTGGATAGATGAACTAGGTGCTGGTACTTTTAACGGTGGAGCTGGTTTCAACGTAATGTTCACTGATTTTGTTGGTGTGAACTTACAATCTACTTACAAGCACTCATTTGATGAGGATCGTGTTTTACCTCATTTTCAACACGCTTTAGGTTTAGTTATTAAATTTGGTGGAAAAGATACTGATAAAGATGGTATTTACGATAAAGATGACGAATGTCCTGAAGTATTTGGTTTAGAAGCATTCAATGGTTGTCCTGATACGGATGGTGATGGTATAAAAGATAGTGACGATGCATGTCCAGAAGTAGCTGGTTTGGCAGCTTTAAATGGTTGCCCAGATGCCGACGGTGATGGCGTAGCAGATAAAGATGATCAATGTCCAAACGATGCTGGTACTGCTGCTAATAACGGTTGCCCAGATGCTGATGGTGACGGTGTTTATGATAAAGATGATGAATGTAAAGATACTGCTGGTCCTGCTGAAAACAAAGGTTGCCCATGGCCAGATACTGACGGTGATGGCGTATTAGATAAAGATGATAACTGTATTAATGAAGTAGGTCCTGCTTCTAATCAAGGTTGTCCTTTAGTAATCATTACAGAAGAAGCTAAAGCTAAATTAGACGATTTTGCAAAAGCTATCTACTTTAACTCAGGTAAGGATTCATTTAGAGTAGGTGTAACTGAGAAACTTGATTTAATAGCTGATATTATGAAAGAATTTAAAGATTCTAACTTCAGTATTGAAGGTCATACTGATAGTGTTGGTTCTGAAACTCTAAATCAAGGATTATCTGAAAAAAGAGCGCAAGCAGTACTTGATTATTTAGTATCTAAGGGTGTTAGCGCTTCAAGGTTATCTGCTAAAGGTTTTGGTGAAGCAAATCCAATTGCTTCTAACAGAACGAGAAGCGGTAGAGCTAAAAATAGAAGAACTGAAATTAATTTAGCTGACTAAATTAGATTTCAAACAAATCTTAAAAGCCGTACTATAATAAAGTACGGCTTTTTTTATATTCAAATATTTGTATTTTAGTTCTATGCAAACATTTATTGGCGATGTGCTTGATGACCTTTTACTGAAAAATTATTCTATTTCTGAATATACATTTATCTTACCTAGTAAAAGAGCTGGTGTTTTCTTAAAAAAAGAAATAAAAGCAAAAGTCAAAAAAGCTATTCTTTTTCCGGAAATTTTAAGTATAGAAGATTTTATAGAAGAGCTGTCTTCACTTACTTCAATAGATTCAACAAAGCTTCTATTCGAATTTTATACTGTTTATTCAGAACATACCGAAAAGGATAAAGTTGAAACATTTGATAATTTTTCTAAGTGGGCGCATATAGCTTTACAAGATTTTAACGAAATAGATCGTCATAGAGTCAATTCTAACTATATTTTTACTTACTTACAAAATATCGACAGAATTGAGAACTGGGAAATTGGTAAAGAAACCCATTTTACTAAAAACTATTTTTCATTTTTTAATAAGCTACACCTTTATTATACTACTTTATATGAGCGGTTATTAAATAAAAAATTAGGATATCAAGGAATGCTTTATAGAGAAGCGGTAGAAAACATTTCTTTATACATTGAAAACAATAATAATAAAAAGTTCATATTCATTGGTTTCAACGCACTAAATACTTCAGAAGAAATAATTATAAAGCAATTACTTGATAATGAGCTTGCATCTATCTACTGGGATGCTGATGAATTTTATTTTAATAACAATCAAACTTCTATATTCTTAAATAAATACTTGAAGAATTGGAAATACTACGAAAAACAACCTTTTAAATGGATTAAAAATCATTTCAAAGAATCTAAAAATATTCACATTATTGGTACACCAAAAAATAACAGTCAATTAAAGTATGTTGGTGAGATTCTCTCTAAAGAGATAAAAAATAATTTTCAAAATACTGCATTAGTTTTAGCCGATGAATCTTTACTCCCTTTAGCTCTTAATTCTTTGTCAGAAGATGTTAAAAATGTGAATATTACTATGGGATATGACTTAAAAAACATGGGAATTAGTAAACTTTTTCATCATATTTTCAAGCTCCATATCAATGCTAAAAATGGTCGCTATTACTATAAAGAGGTACTGAAGATTTTAAACCACCCCTCAATAAAAGGTATTTATAAAAGTGATTCTTTAATTAATGAAATTATTAAAAATAACTATTCCTGCCTAACATATGAAACTTTATCAAAAATAACTAGAGATAATGAAGAAGTTAAATCGATACTGCTCATTTTTTCTTCTATAAACTCAGATGATGCTTCTGTTTTATTGCATACTTGTTCAGACGTAATCGAAATACTCAAAACAGCAACCAACAATCAAATTGAAAAAGAATTTCTATTTAAAATAAAAACTATTTTTAGTGAACTAGATACATTGAATAAAGAATATGGCTATATAAAAGACCTCAAGACTTTATTTCAATTTTATGTGCAGTTACTACAAAGTGAGAAATTGTCATTTAAAGGAGAACCGCTATCAGGTTTACAATTAATGGGTGTTTTAGAAACCCGTGTTCTCGATTTTGAAACGGTAATAATAACATCTGTAAATGAAGGTATTTTACCCTCTGGAAGATCAGAAAATTCATTTATTCCTTACGATGTAAAAAGAGAAATTGGACTTCCTACCTATCAGGAAAAAGATGCCATATTTTCGTATCATTTTTATAGACTCTTACAAAGAGCAAAAAACATTTACCTACTATATAATACCGAAAATGACCAATACGGCTCAGGAGAGAAAAGTCGTTTTATTACACAACTAGAAATGAGTAAGTCTGAAGAAATACAGAATTATATTGTAAGTCCTAAAGTAAAAGCTTCGAAAATTCTTCCTAAGGTTATTAAAAAGAATGAGTCTATTCTCAAAGTATTAGAAGCTTTAGCTAGTAAAGGCTTCTCTCCTACCACACTGACTTCATATATATATAACCCAATTGATTTTTATAAGCAAAAAGTATTGCGAGTAAAGGAGGTTGATGAACTAGAAGAAACCCTTGCTGTAAATACCTTAGGAACCATTATTCACAAAACACTAGAAACACTTTACATACCTTTTAAAGGAAAGATACTTGCTAGCGAGGATATTACTACAATGAGGTCGAAAATCAACATTGAGGTTAAAAGGAAATTCGAAGAAGAATATAAAAATGGAGATATTTCTACAGGAAAAAATTTGATGATCTTCAATATAGCAAAGCAGTATATCAATAATTTTTTAGATAAAGAGCGAAATCTTATCGACAAAGAAAATGCAATCAAAATAATCGCTCTAGAACATAAAGTAGAAACCGAAATTTTTATAGAAGAATTAGGCAGAACAATTTGTCTAAAAGGTGAAATAGATCGAATCGATGAATTGAATGGTACAACTCGTATTATTGACTATAAAACAGGAAAGGTTGACCAAAAGAAAGTCTCGTTGGTGCACTGGGAAGACCTACTCACAGATTATGACAACTACAGTAAATCCTTTCAAGTGTTAGCCTACACATATTTAATGTATCATAGTAATCAAGTAGCTCTTCCTATAGAAGCAGGTATTATTTCTTTTAAAAACCTAAATGCCGGGTTTTTAAAATTTACTAAAAAAGATCGAGAGGGGTATAATGCTAAAAAAGAAACACTTATAACCGAAGATACATTACTTGAATTTGAAAGACAATTAAAAAAATTGGTATTAGAAATTTTTGATATAGAGATTCCTTTTGAAGAAAAACTAACAACAAAGGTATAAATGGAAATCATTAAAAACCATAGTATATCGGGTAAACATAATCGCCCAATTCTAGTTGACACTTTTTTTAAAAGAAATAATGCAAAAAAACCTTTGGTAATTTTTGCTCACGGCTATAAAGGTTTTAAAGATTGGGGTTGTTGGAACTTGGTAGCCGAACAATTTGCTAGGCAAGACTTCTTTTTTCTAAAATTCAACTTTTCACACAATGGTGGTACGCCTGAGCAACCTATCGATTTTCCAGATCTTGACGCTTTTGCAGAAAATAACTATACAAAAGAACTTGATGATTTAGATTCTGTAATTAATTGGATACTACAGGAAACGCAATTTGAAAATGAAATTAGGAAGAATCAAATTATACTTATTGGACATTCTAGAGGTGGTGGCATCGTCACCATAAAAGCCTCTGAAGACCCTAGAATTACTAAGTTAATTACATGGGCAAGTGTAAGTGACTTTGGTAAAAGAACAGTAACTATTGGTAATCTTGAAGAATGGAAAAAAGAGGGTGTTAAATATGTAATGAATGGTAGAACTAAGCAAATGATGCCTCATAACTATCAATTTTATGAAAATTTCAAAGCAAATGAAGAGCGATTAAATATAGAAAAGGCAACAAAAAGAATTAGCATTCCTCATTTGATTATTCATGGTGATAATGATGAAGCCATTAAAATTAGGGAAGCAAAATCAATTCATAAATGGAACTCTAAAAGTGAATTGATCATTGTTGAAAATGGATCACATACGTTTGGTACTAAGCATCCATGGACTGCTTCTTTTTTAACAAATCCTTTGCAAAAAGTGGTAGAAAAAACCATCGAATTTATTTAAAATCAGCTACTTTTGACCTTTGTAATTAATTATAACACTAATTGTAATGTTTACGCTATCAATACGCCTAAAATGTTAATTGTGAACAAAAAATTTAGTTAATGAAACAATTAAATATAGCCTTACTACTGCTATTTTCAAGTGTTTTTTCTTTCTCACAAATTTTTGAGCCAGTACAATGGGAAACTACTGTAGAAAAGATTTCTGATTCTGAATTTGACCTTATTGCTACAGCTACGATAGATGAAGGATGGCACTTGTACTCGCAAAGCATTCCTGAAGATGGTCCAATACCCACCACTTTTAGCTTTAAAAATATTGAAGGTAAGTATGCACTTGTAGGTAGTACCAAAGAAGATAAGGGTCATGAAGAGTTTGATAAAGTATTTGAAATGAACATCAAATACTTTGAAGATAAGGCTACGTTTAAACAACGTATTCGATTACGAACTGATGATAAAATAGCCATCAATGAGACGGTTGAATTTATGGTATGTGATGATACTAATTGCTTACCACCTACTGAGGTCGAACTAAGTTTTTCGGTTCAAGGTAAAGCTTCAACAACTCCGATAACCTCAGAAAATACTACAGTAAAAAATAAAGATGATCTTACAGCTGATTCAAAGGATGCATTAGAAAATGAAAAAGTAAGTACTTTAAAGAAAAAAGAAGAAAGTAGAGGATTGTTAAGTATCTTTCTTATTGCTTTTTTATCAGGATTTGCTGCGCTGTTGACTCCATGTGTGTTTCCAATGATTCCTATGACGGTGAGTTTCTTTACAAAACAGAGTAAAAACAAAGCTGCTGGTATTCGAAATGCTATTATTTATGGTTTATCAATCATAATAATTTATGTTTTACTAGGTTCTCTTGTGGTAGCTATTTTTGGAGCTGATTCTTTAAATGCCCTGTCAACCAATGTAATTTTTAATATTGTTTTCTTCTTATTGTTAGTAGTTTTTGCGATTTCATTTTTAGGCGCTTTCGAAATAACATTACCGAGTTCTTGGGGAACTAAAATTGATGCTCAAGCCGATCGCGGTGGACTCATCGGTATTTTCTTTATGGCTTTAGCGCTTGCAATCGTTTCTTTTTCGTGTACGGGACCTATTGTGGGTACTTTACTTGTTGAAGCTGCTTCAAAAGGAGGCATCGCTCCAATTATTGGTATGCTAGGGTTTTCATTAGCCATAGCGTTGCCTTTTGCTTTGTTTGCTGCTTTCCCAGGGTGGTTAAACTCTTTACCTAAATCTGGAGGTTGGTTAAATACAGTTAAGGTAGTTCTAGGTTTCTTAGAATTAGCATTTGCGTTTAAATTCTTGTCAAATGCAGATTTAGTATTGCAATTACATTGGCTAGAAAGAGAAGTGTTTTTAGCAATTTGGATTGCTATTTTTGGAGTCATGGCGTTATATCTACTCGGAAAGATTCGACTACCTCATGATTCACCGTTAACACATATTTCAGTAGGTCGTTTATTATTAGGAATCACCACATTAGTGTTTACAATTTATCTAATTCCTGGTTTATGGGGTGCACCGTTAAAGTTTATTAGTGGTTTCCCACCACCAATGCAATATAGCGAATCTCCACATGGGGTAGGTTATGTAAAATCTGGTGGTATATCAGCAAAACAAAAACTACCTGAAGGCGCAAAATATGGACCTCATGATATCATCACTTTTTTAGATTATAATACAGGAATGGAATATGCTAAAAAAGAAGGAAAGCCTGTTTTATTAGATTTTACTGGTCATGCTTGTGTAAATTGCCGTAAAATGGAAGAACGTGTTTGGTCAGAATCTAAGGTTTTAGATATTTTAAAAAACGACATTGTACTCATTTCTTTGTATGTTGATGATAAAAGAGCGCTTCCAGAAAATGAACAATATATTTCTGAAACTACGGGTAAGAATATTAAATCTATAGGGCAAAAATGGAGTGATTTTCAAATAAAAAAATATAAAGCAAATGCGCAGCCCTATTATGTATTGTTAGATCATAATGGTGAAAATTTAAATGAGTATTCTGCGTACAATCCAAATATAGATGCGTACCTCACATGGTTAAAAGAAGGTATCAGTAATTTTAAGAATAAAAATAAGTAATAATGAAAAAAGTAATTTATATAGCTGTTATGGCTATGGTAATTGTTTCTTGTAAACAAGAACCTAAAGATTATGTGACTTTCTCAGGGAAAATCACTAATAAAAACTCTGATTCTTTAGTAGTATTAAATCCTAAAATTCAGTATAAAAAAGTAATAAAAGTAAATGATGATGGTACTTTTAAAGATACGTTAAAAGCAAATGAGAGTTACTTTTCGGTTTTTGATGGAAAAGAATATTTAAATATTTACGTAAAGAATGGAGATGATATTAATATGAGCATAGATGCAACTGCATTTGATACGTCTTTAAAATTCACAGGTGTGGGTTCTAAAGCAAATAATAAACTTGCTGAAGCAACACTGGTTCAAGAAAAGATATTTGAAGACAATTCACTATTTAAATTAGAACGTACAAAGTTTAATGAAAAAGTAAATTCTTTAACTGATGATTTTCTAAATAAGCTAGAAACAGCTAATGATTTAGATTCTACTTTTATTGCCGATCAAAAGAAAAATTTTGATGGGTTAAAAAGTTTCATCAATAACATATATGAACAAAAGCATTATTTGGCAACTGTCTTAAGTGAAGGAACCCAATCACCTACGTTTACCAATTATGAAAATTATGCGGGTGGAGAAATTTCATTAGATGATTTAAAAGGCAAATATGTGTATATCGATTTATGGGCTACTTGGTGTGGTCCGTGTAAAGTTGAAATACCGTATTTAAAACAAGTTGAAAAAGACTTTCATGGTAAAAACATTGCCTTTGTAAGTATTTCTTTAGACCGTAAAAGTGCGTATGACAAATGGAAAAAAATGGTCAAAGAAAAAGAATTAACTGGAATTCAGTTATATGCTAACGAAGATCAAAGCTTTGTTGATGCTTATAAGGTAAACGGTATTCCTCGTTTTATTCTATTAGATCCACAGGGAAAGATTGTTTCTGCGGATGCGCCCAGACCCTCTGATCCTAAATTGGTAAAATTATTCGATGATTTGAAAATCTAAAATAAATAGGTGCTTTTTACAGTATTCAAAACACTTTGGTTAATTTTACCAAAGTGTTTTTTTTATGTCATAATTTCAAATCATGAAAACTACTATTAAAAAACAAGATATTACAAAACCTAAATCTCTAGAGACCTATTTTCAACAATTTAGAAAGCATGTTGTTGGTGACGGTCACAATTTTAAATCTCTTAACGGAGATCAAAAAATTATCTATGCAGATTGGATAGCTAGTGGTAGATTATATGCTCCTATCGAAGATACGATGCGAAATGTTATTGGCCCTATGGTAGCCAATACACATTCTTTTTCGAGTGAAACTGGCAAAGCATCTACCTATGCTTACAAGCATGCTCGTCAAATTATAAAAGAACATGTAAATGCTGATGAAAATGATGTGCTAGTAACGGCTGGTACGGGTATGACTGATGTGCTTTCTCGATTACACCGAGTGATGGGATTACGTTGGCCTGATGCAGTAAAAGACAAAATTTCTATCCCAGAAAATGAAAGACCTGTTGTTTTTATCACGCATATGGAGCATCATTCGAATCATGTACCCTGGATGGAAACCATCGCTGATGTTGTAATTTTACCATGTAATGAGCACAAGTTAGTATGTCCGCATAAACTAGAAGAAGCTTTAGAGAAATATAAGAATAGACCTTTAAAAATTGGTGCTTTTACAGGGTGTTCTAATGTAACAGGTATCATTACACCGTATCATCAATTAGCTAAGATGATGCATCAACATGGTGGGTATTGCTTTATCGACTTAGCTGCTTCGGCACCTTATGTAAAGATAGACATGCATCCTAAAGATCCAGAAGAGCGATTAGATGCTATTTATTTTTCTCCGCATAAGTTTTTGGGTGGACCCGGAACTTGTGGCATATTAGTATTCAATAAGAATTTATACAATACCAATTGCCCAGACGTGCCTGGTGGTGGAAACGTAAAATGGACAAATCCATGGGGCGAATATGGTTATTATGATGATATTGAGACCAAAGAAGATGGCGGTACACCTGGCTTTTTGCAAGTAATGCGTGCTGCTTTAGCCATACGTTTAAAAGAAAAAATGGGTGAAGATAATATTGAGAAACGTGAGGAAGAATTGCTTGAATTATGTTTTACTGAATTAAAAAAAATACCTGGTCTGTACTTATTAGGTTTTAATGAAGAACCTCGTATTGGTTGTATTTCTTTTGGTATTGAAAATATTCATTACAATTTAATTGTCAGGTTGTTAAATGATCGATTTGGTATTCAAGTTAGAGGAGGGTGGTCTTGTGCTAGTACGTATAGTCATCACCTATTCGATCTGTGTGAAGATTCTTCTAAAAAAATTACGAAAGGTATTTCAGAGAAAGATCTCACGATAAAACCAGGTTGGGTACGTTTATCATTACATCCTATCACCACAAATGACGAAGTGCTATTTATCTGTAATGCTATTCGACTCATAGTAGAAAATATTGATATATGGAAAGAAGGCTACACCTACAATCCTAAAAACAATGAGTTCGAATGTGTAGAAGGTGATGCCGAAATGATTGAAACCGTATCAGAATGGTTTAAACTATAAAGAGCTGATTAAAACCAGCTCTTTATAATTGTGGAGAAGATGGGACTCCAATACTTAATTAATTCTTTTTAATTACTTATATTTGATTAACAGGAGGTTATAGTTAATCAAATATTATATTGTTAAATTAGTTATAATAATACCTTTTAGACTTACCAATTTTGATGATTTCTGATTCCATTTAGGGCTATATATAGGTTGATATTATTTTATTTGATCTAATATTAAACTATCGTTTTTTATACTGAAGTTCTTGTACTATTAAAAATAAAAAAACTCTAGACACATTACACATTTTGTCTAGAGTTTATCGTTAAGGATTTTCGATTTTATTTATTCCTTGAATGTTTTACTTTATCTTGAAAAGCCTACCGTCTAAATTAAAATCCTCTATATCAAGAATCTTTACTTTTTTGTCAAAATCCTTATGATTTGGATTTAACATTATATTGTACTCATTTTTTACAATAAATGACTGAGCTTTAAAACCAAAACAGTCATTATTTAACATAAAGTTTCCTGTTAGCTGTGTATTTTCAATTTTGTTTTGAAGATAATCATCATAATTTTCAGTAACTATTCTATTTATGTGTACAGAATCATTTACAAATAGCGTAACAACTTTATAATTTTTAGGAACTAAATGTGTGGCAGTAAAATGAACAAGTGTTTCTAAACAAGCTAATGACCTTGATTCTGCTGTATATAAAACTGAAACCCCTTTACTATTCCATCTTCCCCCATTTAAATAAGCCCCATAACCACTTAAACTATCTGCGTATTCCTCTGGAGAAATTCTATAACATATCATACGAACAAACCAAATTCAAGTTTATTTAATTCTTGTTTAAGTAGTTCAATACCAAAGCTGGTGTCAAGTAAATTCTTTGGTTTTTCATTGCCCAGAATTACATTTTCGCTTTCAAGCCAAATAAGAAATTTTTCAGGTGTGTCAAAAATTGAAATGCCTTTTTTATAGATTATATCTATTTCGTAAATTTTTTCAGTAGGTAAACTATCAAAAGTTCTATTTTCACTTTTATATCGATCTAATGTTCTAGATGAGATATCCAAAATATTACACCAATCCTCTTTTGATAAGTTTAGCTTTGAACTAATCTTTTCAAATTCTGAATATGTTAAACCTTTTCTACTTAAAGAAATCAAATGTTCTAACGACTTTTTTGTCATTAGTCTAGGAACAAATTTCGTTTTAGCAAAAGCATTTATTAATTTTTTGCTAGACGATTCAATCTTAAGTTCTCCAAAATTAATCGACTCTAAGGTAGATGATGATTCTTTCTTTGCCATAATTATAATTTATGTAAATTGACACAATAATAACGCCAATTTACAAATAATTATTTCATTACATCAATTTTTATCAATCAATTAACAATATAGTACGGCGACTATATTAAAATAATCATAATTTAATTTACTGAACTTCAAGAAAATGAACTAAAGCTGAGCACTACCTATCTTAATTCTTTAACCCCTAAATTCAATTAATTTTTATTGTGAATAATTAAAAATATAATCTTATGAAAAATTCAAAAAATGAAAGAACTAAAAACTTGTTTATATACTGGTAAAACTTACTCCGATGGTTCTTTAATATGTCAAGCGGTTATAAAACATAAATACCAAGATGGTGAATCGATTGGTGCTGGTGAGAAATATTAATATAAATAACCCCCTTTTTATACCCCTTTAAAATTATAAAACACACATAATGTGTGTTTTATAATAAAAAATTGTGGAGAAGATGGGACTCGAACCCACGACCTCTTGACTGCCAGTCAAGCGCTCTAGCCAGCTGAGCTACATCCCCATATGTTTATTTGTCCTTTAGGATTAACAACGGAAGCCTACTTTCAAAATTTGCTTTTTTAACGGCATCATCTTGCCATAATCGAGCAAAGAATCCCCTTTTTCTACGCATTACACATAACATATCGGGCTCTGTAGAATGTAAATGTTCTAAAACACCTTGAAAAATAGTAGCATTCTCTGTAGTGGTAAATGATGACGCTAAAGCCCTTAAATTATTGTTAATCTCTTGTTCTTTTTTATTAGATTTTGGAGTAATTACCTGAATCAAATCTAAATTTGCACGAAACTTATTTACTAAATTAATTAGTGGATTTAATACATTATCTGATTCTATCACTCCTGATTTTACAGCTATTAATATTTTAGATATTTTTTTAAATCTGTATTGAGAAGGCACAATCAAAACAGGTGTAGAAGTATCTTTAACAATACTACCTGATGTTTTTCCAAGAAATAAGGTTTCATCAGTAGAAATACTCTTAGCAGAAGAAACTATTAGATCAATAGTTAATTCTTTAGAAATTTTTTCAATACTCTCTACTAGATTACCTTTTGCAGATATAATAGCAACCTCAACACCACGCCTATCAACTTTAGTTATAATTTCATTAACCTCATTCGTTACAGTTTCTTCTAAAACGGCATCTATATTTTTCAATGATCCAGCAATTCTAGTACTATCATATACTTTTATAGCATATACCTTAGCATTAAATTCCTCAGCCATATCTATTGCGTACTGTAATGTGTTCTTAGCATTACCACTCGTACCTATTGTAACTAATAAATTTCTCATTTCTATCAGGTTTATACAAAGATAATTTAATAAAATTAAAAACCCTTACTAACGAAAGCAAGGGTTTATATCATAAGATTCCTGCTTTTGCAGCAATGAAATTAGTATCTATAATATTCTGGTTTATAAGGGCCTTCAACCGTAACACCAATATATGCAGCTTGGTCTTCATTTAAAGTTTCTAACTCCACACCTATTTTCTCAAGGTGTAAACGCGCTACCTTTTCATCTAAATGTTTTGGCAACATATACACTTCATTATCATATTTTTCAGAATTCTTCCATAATTCTATTTGCGCTAATGTTTGGTTTGTAAATGAGTTACTCATCACAAAGCTTGGGTGCCCCGTAGCACATCCTAGATTTACCAATCTTCCTTCAGCTAAAACAATAATATCCGTTCCGTTTAAAGTATATTTATCAACTTGTGGTTTAATTTCAACCTTAGAAGCACCGTATTTTCCATTTAACCAAGCCATATCTATCTCATTATCAAAATGACCAATATTACAAACTATGGTTTTGTCTTTCATCGCCTCAAAATGACGCCCTACTACGATATCTTTATTACCCGTAGTTGTTATCACGATATCTGCTTTTCCGATAACGGTATCTAATTTTTTCACTTCATAACCATCCATAGCTGCTTGTAACGCACATATCGGATCAATTTCTGTCACTGTCACAATTGCTCCAGCTCCTCTAAAGGAAGCAGCAGTGCCTTTACCTACATCTCCGTAACCACAAACTACAACACGTTTACCTGCAATCATTAAATCTGTTGCACGTTTAATAGCATCTACAGCAGATTCTCTACACCCGTATTTATTATCAAATTTCGATTTCGTTACCGAATCATTTACATTAATAGCTGGCATCGGTAGTGTGCCATTTTTTACACGATCATATAATCTGTGAACACCTGTAGTTGTTTCTTCAGATAATCCTTTTATTCCAGCTGCTAATTCAGGGTATTTATCTAAAACCATGTTGGTTAAATCACCTCCATCATCTAAAATCATGTTTAATGGTTTTCTATCTTCACCAAAAAACAATGTTTGTTCAATACACCAATCAAACTCTTCTTCATTCATTCCTTTCCATGCATACACCGGAATCCCAGCTTCAGCAATAGCAGCGGCAGCTTGATCTTGCGTAGAAAATATATTACACGAACTCCAAGTCACCTCAGCACCAAGTGCTATAAGTGTTTCGATTAATACCGCCGTTTGAATTGTCATATGCAAACATCCCGCAATACGCGCTCCTTTAAGTGGTTGTTCGTTTTTGTACTCTTCGCGCAATGACATTAAACCTGGCATTTCAGCCTCAGCCAACTCAATTTCTTTTCTCCCCCAATTTGCTAAAGAAATGTCTTTAACTTTGTAAGGCACATAAGTAACTGTTTTTGTACTCATATTTGTATCTTTGTTTTATACTAATTCAGGTTGCAAATATACTGAATAACTTAGAAATATGCCGCTTTTTAAAACCATTGATGTAAATCAAGATACCAAAGTCTATATCTGGAAGATTGAAGAATCTTTTGATACACTTTCAAAAGGTATTGTACTTACACCGCCTTGCCGCGAACGTGTTGATCGTATGAAATCAGATCTACATCGTAGAGGTTTTATGAGCGTTCGCCATTTGTTGGCTGAAGCTGAGTATGTAGATTCCGATTTATTTTATGATGATCTAGGAAAACCGCATTTAAAAGATGGCTCGTTTATATCTATAACACATTCTTTTATTTTTTCAGGAATCATAGTGAGTAAAAATACTCCCGTAGGTATCGACATTGAAAAGCAACGAGATAAAATTGTAAAAATTGCTCATAAATTCACTCCTTTTGAAGAATATAAAACACTAGCAAATCATGAAGCTATCGTAAGAAAATTAACAATTGTTTGGGGAGCAAAAGAAAGTCTATATAAAATATATGAAAAACCAGGATTGCTTTTTAGAAATCATATAGATATTACTGATTTTTCATTTGATAGTTTACAAACAACAGGGTCGATTCACTACAATGGAAAAATAAATAACTACTCTATTAATTTCCTTGAATTTGAAGGCTTTACTTGCGTTTATGCACTACACTAAGTATGCAAATCATTTATAAAAACATTACAAATGCAATGAATGCGGGTGAGAAATTGCTTGCCGTTCTTATTGATCCTGATAAAGTTAACCTAAAAAGTTTACCTATTTTTTTTGATAAAGTACATCAATCTATCGCAACTCATATTTTTGTTGGGGGTAGTACAGATGCCTATCATAAAACTGAACAAGTTGTTAAAGCTGTTAAAAGATTAACAAAATTGCCAATTATCCTATTCCCAGGAGATTATTCTCAAATAACTGGGGAGGCAGATGGAATTCTTTTTTTGAGTCTTCTTTCAGGAAGAAATCCAGAATATTTGATTGAACAGCATATAAAAGCAGTTACAAAACTTCAAAGAACTACCATTGAGGTTATACCAACTGGGTATTTATTGATTGATGGTGGCGTTGAAACTTCAGTACAGAGAGTGAGCAAAACATTGCCTATTTCTCAAAATGATATTTCATTAATAACAAATACGGCAGTAGCAGGAGCATATTCAGGGAAACAGCTTATCTATCTTGAAGCGGGTTCAGGAGCAACAATACCCGTAGAGCCAAGTATTATCACTTCTGTGAAAAAAGAACTTGATATTCCTTTAATTGTGGGTGGTGGTATTAAAACTAAGCAACAAATAAAAGATGCCTATTCAGCTGGAGCTGATATAGTAGTAATTGGTACCGCTTTCGAAGAAAATGACGAATTCTTTAATGAAATAAAAAATGACTGAACTACTAGATTTTTTTATTGTTCCTTATAAAAATGCCGAAACAATTAATATTGTTCTAGAATTTATCGCAGCTTTTTTTGGAGTTGTTAGTGTTTTTTATGCTAAAAAAGAAAATATTTTAGTTTACCCCACTGGCATTATTAGTACAGGTTTATATGTGTATTTATTATCTCAATGGAATCTCTATGGCGATTTAATCATTAACATTTACTACACTGCTATGAGTATTTATGGTTGGTATATGTGGAGTAAAGTTATTGATGACGATAAACACCACATTCCAATTACAAGAACTCATAAAAGCGACAAATCAAAAACTACTGGTATTTTTATTTTTACTTCGCTATTTGTAATTGCTGTTTATCGATATTACAATGTGATGCCTAATAATTTAGGGCTTTCAGAGAGTGTTAATTATGCTGTTACAAATATGTTTTCGGGCAGTCTAGAAAATTTTAGAAAGATCACTCCTTTTCTAGACACATTTACCACAGGAATTTTCTTTGCGGCTATGTGGTTAATGGCCAATAAAAAAATAGAGCATTGGATATTCTGGATTGTAGGAAACATCGTTTCTATTCCGCTTTATTTTATAAAAGGTTACGGTTTTACCGGAATTCAATACACAATTTTCTTAATTTTAGCTATTCAAGGATATATCTTATGGAAAAAAAGCTTAAACAGCAACCTGCAAACATCATAAAAGTTGTATTGTTTGGTCCCGAATCTACAGGAAAAACGACGCTTTCTATCCAACTTTCACGTCATTACAATACTGTTTGGGCGCCAGAATATGCTCGTGAATATTTACAAGAAAAGTGGAATAATAAACGTAAGACTTGCGAAAATTCAGATCTTTTACCTATTGCTATCGGGCAAATAAAATTAGAGAATACCCTTGCTAAAAAAGCTGATAAAGTTTTAATTTGTGATACTGATCTTCTAGAAACAAAAGTGTATTCAGAAGAATATTATGGTGGATTTGTAGATCCAAAATTAGACGAAGCTGCCCAACAAAATCAATATGATCTATATCTTCTAACCTATATAGACACACCTTGGGAGGCTGATGACTTACGCGATAGGCCCGAACAACGTTTAGAAATGTTTAATGCTTTTGAAAATGCTTTAAAAAAACACAACAGACCTTATATTTTATTGAAAGGAGACAAAGAAACACGTTTAAAAAAAGCTATAAAAGCCATTGATAAACTACTTAGTAATCGTAATGACCTCGATAGTTTTTCTGAGTCATTAATAGATCTTGACCTTCATTTCTTACATCAAAACATCGATCAGCAAAACTTTAATATGGGCGATGGATTTTGAAGGCATTAGAAAAGAACTTCAATTTAAAGCTGTTAGAAGTTCTGGTGCAGGTGGGCAACATGTGAATAAAGTATCCTCAAAAATTGAATTAACGTTTGATGTTGCAAATACTTATCATTTATCTGAAGAGGAAAAAGAACTACTTTACAAAAATCTTTCAACCAAGCTTACCAACGATAAGCTGCTGATTCTTTTTTGTGACGAAAGTCGAAGTCAGCACCGCAATAAAGAGCTAGTAATTGAACGTTTATTAGAATTTTTAAAAAAAGGGTTAAAAAAACCTAAACGAAGAAAAGCTACAAAACCAACCAAAGCATCTGTAAAAAAGCGGCTAGATAAAAAGAAGAAACAATCAGAAAAGAAAAGTGGTCGAAAAAAACCTAACCTTAACTAATTCTGTTTAAGTTTCAATTGTATTATATTTATACATCAGAACTAACTCCTTATGAAAACTACTATTTCCGCCCTATTTATTTGCCTTTTTATTTTTTCATTTTCCCAAAAAAAAGTTTTAGATCATTCTGATAAAGAAATTTGGAACGCCATAAAAGATCAAACCATATCACCAAATGGTGACTATATTATGTATTCCTTGGAAAAAGGAGAAAAGGATAACTTTTTAAAGATAAAAAGACCCAATACTTCATTGGTTTTTGAATATGACCGAGGGCAGCAAGGACAATTTTCGTACGATTCTAATTTTGCATTTTTTACTATCAAACCTTGGAAAGATAGCATCGTAGAATTGAAACGAAAAAAGGTGAAAAAAGATAAATTACCGAAAGATTCTATAGGTCTTTTTAATTTAACCAATAAATCATTGACTAAAATAGCCAATGTAAAATCCTACAAAATCCCAGAAAAATGGTCTGGTTATATTGCTTATACTTTTGAAGAAGTGAAATCAAAAAAGAAAGAAAAAAAGGATTCAACTCTAACAAAAAAGAAAAACAAGTCTAAAAAAGTTGGAAAAGAAAACGGATATCATTTAGTGCTCAAAAACCTCACAACAAAAAAGCAAGATACATTTAAGTATGTCACTCATTTTACGTTTGCTAAAGAAGGAAAGCGCTTTGCTTTTTCAACTACTGGTGAAAAAGACAAAGCAAAAGCTGGTGTTTATATGTTAAACCTAGAAAATGAAGATCTAAAACCAATATATCAAACTGAAAAAGCAAAATTCTATCAATTAAATTTTAGCGATTCAGGTAAAAATCTTGCATTTGTAGTTGATAACGATACCACAAAAGTTCAGGTACGTCCAAATGAATTATATCACTGGAAAGAAAATAACACTTCAGCCAAAAAATTACTTGATAGCAATTCTTCACCAAAGGGATATTTAGTGTCTTCAGATGGTAAAACAAGTTTTTCAAAAGATGAATCGAGATTATATTTTGGTCTAGCAACTCCTCCAATAGTAAAAGATACCACACTCATAGATGACGAAATTGTAAATGTCGAAGTATGGACCTATGATGAGCCTAGGCTCTATACAGTTCAAGAATTACAAGTTAAAAATGATAAGAAGAAATCATATCAAACAGTTGTTCATTTAAACTCAAATAAAAATTTGGTTCAACTCGCTACCCAAGAATATCCCAATATTAAATTAGCCGATGAAGGCAATGCGAATTATGCTTTAGTTGATAATCCTGAACCTTATGAACTCGAAAGTCAATGGGATGGTTTATGGGCAAGAGAATATGCTATTGTGAATGTTGTCAATGGTAATCGTAAAAAAATACTTGCTAAAATTGCTGGTAATGTAAATTTAAGCCCAAAAGGTAATTATGCTTATGGCTATAATCGTATTGATAGTACTTGGTTTGCCTATAACATCAAAAATTCTAAATACCAACCTTTAACTAAGGGAAAAATTTATTACAACGAATTACACGACAGTCCAACGCCTCCTTATCCTTATGGTAATGCTGGTTGGACTAAAGATGATAAATACCTAATTCTTTATGATCGTTATGATCTATTTAAGTATAATCCTACTACTGGTGAAAGCTCTAGATTAACAAAAGGTAGAGAATCGAAAACTGTTTACAGGTATGTAATGTTAGATGACGAAGAGCGATTTCTAGATCCTAATAAAAAATGGTTGCTATCTACTTTTAATGAAAACACTAAAGATGGTGGCTTTTATGAATTCAACCCGAAAAATAATAAAGGAAAACAGCTCGTTGAAAGCCCACATCAATATTCAAGAGCCAAAAAAGCTAAATTAAATGATGAGTTTATTTTTACTAGAGAATCATTTCAAGAGTTTCCAGATATTCGATATGCTGACCTCAGCTTTAAAAATCAAGTTAAGATTAGTGATGCTAATCCTCAACAAAACGATTACAATTGGGCTACTATTGAGCAGATAAAATGGACATCTCTTGACGGAAAAGAATTAACAGGGATGTTGGTCAAGCCTGAGAATTTTGACCCAAATAAGAAGTACCCTATGATTGTTAATTTTTACGAAAAAAGTTCTAATGGTTTGCATAGGCATCGGGCTCCAACCTTTGGTAGATCAACAATTAATTATCCATATTATGCCAGTAACGGATATGTAATCTTTAATCCTGATGTGTATTATCGTGAAGGTTATCCTGGTGAAAGTGCTTATAATTGTGTGATTCCTGGAGTTACTTCTTTAATTGAAAAAGGATTCATCGATAAAGATAATATTGGTGTACAAGGTCATAGTTGGGGTGGTTATCAAATTGCATATTTAGTGACCAAGACAGCTATTTTTAAAGCTGCAGAAGCGGGTGCTCCGGTGCCTAATATGATTAGTGCGTATGGTGGAATTCGCTGGTGGACTGGTCTTAGCCGTCAATTTCAATATGAGCATACACAAAGTAGGATTGGTGGTACACCATGGGAATATCCTGCTCGTTATATAGAGAATTCACCTATTTTTAATCTTGACAAAGTAAATACTCCTTTACTAATTATGCATAACGATACTGATGGTCATGTACCATGGTATCAAGGTATAGAGCTCTTTGTGAATTTAAGGCGTTTAGGTAAACCTTCGTGGTTTTTAAATTATAATGATGAGCCACATTGGCCTCTTAAATTTCAAAACCGAAGAGATTTTAATATTAGACTTTCACAATTTTTTGATTATTACTTAAAAGGGGCTCCGAAACCAGTATGGATGCAACGTGGCGTTCCAGCCATAGAAAAAGGGATTAATCAAGGATTGGAATTAGTAGAGGATAAGAATTAATTATTGATTCATCTTTTCTAAAAATTCGCCTATTTTCTGATGGACAATGTTCATTGCTTTTAACGGACGTACCATTACTTTGAGCGATTTTAGTTTGCCCTCAGGATTGAATGTGATCATGTCTATACCTTCTACGATAACACCATCAATTTCTGTTTTAAATTCTAAGACTGCATAGTCTTCTTGTGAAATTTCATTAACATATTCAAAACTTTCGTTGGCAATAATCTGTTCGGCAGCCAGTAAGTACATTTTTACAAAAAACCTGCCTTCTATAGGTGTAAAAACCACTGGAGAAAAAAGTACTACATCTTCAGTAAGAAATTTGTCCAATAACGATACATCTCTATTTTCGATAAACTGATGCCACGTTTTTAATCCTTTTGATTGATTCATAACTTAAATATTCACTGATTTCTTCTAAGTAGGAATAACAATACTAAATTATCAGTCATTTCGAAATGAGAAGCTCGGCTTCGATTGAGAAATCTTTATGTTTTTTAGATTTCTCACATACGTTCGAAATGACTTGAACTTATCGCTCAACATTGTAAACTAATAATTTATAAAGGAATATTCCCGTGCTTGCGTTTGGGTCTATCTACTTTTTTACCTTCGAGCATGGCAAATGCTTTGATCAATTTTCTTCGTGTTTCTTCTGGCAAAATAACTTCATCAATAAAACCTCGTTGTGCCGCTCGATATGGGTTTGCAAACTTTTCAGCATATTCAGCTTCCTTTTCAGCCAATTTTGCCTCATGATTTTCCGCTTCAGCGATTTCTTTTTTAAAGATAATTTCACTAGCTCCTTTTGCGCCCATTACTGCAATTTCAGCTGATGGCCAAGCGAAATTCATATCGGCACCTATATGCTTCGAATTCATCACGTCGTACGCACCTCCATACGCTTTTCGCGTAATCACACTAATTCTTGGTACTGTAGCTTCACTCAACGCATATAATAATTTAGCTCCATTAGTGATAATAGCATTCCATTCTTGATCTGTTCCTGGTAAAAATCCAGGCACATCAACCAACACTAATAATGGAATATTAAAACAATCGCAAAAACGGGTAAAACGAGCTGCCTTTTTAGAACTATTTACATCTAAACATCCTGCTAAACTCATAGGTTGATTGGCAACGATGCCGATACTTCTTCCTGCTAAACGCGCAAAACCAATCACAATATTTTCGGCATAATCTTTATGGATTTCAAAGAAAGATGCTGTATCTGTAATACCATTAATTACCTTTCGCATATCATACGGCTTATTGGCATTCTCTGGAACAATATCTGATAATTCTTCTCGGTATTCTTCAGCTAATTCATAAGATAGTTTCTTGGTAGTTTCCTGATTATTTTGAGGCATAAAACTCAATAAGGTTTTAATGTCTTCAAGACATTGCACATCGTTTTCAGAAGTTAAATGTGTTACACCTGATTTGGTAGCATGTGTACTTGCGCCACCCAATTCTTCTGATGTTACTTCTTCATTGGTTACTGTTTTTACCACATTTGGGCCTGTAACAAACATATAGCTTGAATTTTCAACCATCACGGTAAAGTCAGTCATTGCTGGAGAATATACAGCACCACCCGCACAAGGTCCCATAATGGCAGAAATTTGAGGTATTACACCAGACGCTTGCACATTTCTATAAAAGATATCAGCATAGCCACCTAACGAACGAACACCTTCTTGAATACGAGCACCACCAGAGTCATTTAACCCTATTAAAGGAGCGCCAACTTTTACAGCCAAATTCATAATCTTACAAATCTTTTCGGCATGTGTTTCTGATAATGAACCTCCAAAAACGGTAAAATCTTGTGCGAAAATATAGATCAGTCGCCCATCTATAGTCCCATAACCCGTCACTACGCCATCGCCATAAAACTGTTGTTTGTCCATACCAAAATCGGTAGTTCGATGGGTTACCAAAATACCAACCTCTTCAAAAGAACCCTCATCTAATAAATAGTCAATACGCTCACGAGCCGTTAGTTTTCCTTTTTGATGTTGGCGATCTATTCGCTTTTCTCCGCCTCCTAATTTCGCCTTAGCAATTTTATTTTGTAATTTATCTATTTTAGATTTCACGGGTTGGTACTTTTAGGGTTTGTTGTTCTTCTAAATACATTTTCAAAGCTATTGTAGCGGCTATTTCAGCCTCTGTTTTGTAGGCATCTTCTAATAATTCTTTTGAATAGTATTTCTTAACAAAATGTGTATCAAAATTACCAGAGGTAAAGGCTTCATGCTCACACACAAATTTTCCAAAAGGTAATGTAGTTTGTATTCCTTTCACTTTATAATTGGCTATGGCATCTTTCATCAATTCTATAGCTTCAGTACGTGTTTTTCCATAGGTTATGAGTTTCGAAATCATAGGATCGTAATAAATAGGAATTTCCATACCTTCTTCAAAACCATCATCGACACGAATATTTTCACCTTTGGGTGGGTTATACACTTCTAAAGTTCCGATGCTTGGTAGAAAATCATTCAACGGATCTTCTGCATACACACGTAATTCTAAAGCATGTCCATCAATACTTAAATCTTCTTGTTTAAAGGATAATTGCTCACCTCTAGCAATCTTAATCTGTTCTTCAACAAGGTCAATACCAGTGATCAATTCCGTAACAGGATGCTCTACTTGTAAACGTGTATTCATTTCTAAAAAATAGAAATTCTTATGTTCATCTAATAAGAATTCAACCGTACCCGCTCCTAAATAATCACATGCCTTTGCCACTTTTACAGCAGCTTCACCCATTTTTATTCTTATTTCGGGAGTTAATACACTAGAAGGTGCTTCTTCAACTACTTTTTGATGACGGCGCTGTACACTACATTCTCGTTCAAATAAATGCACGGTATTACCATGGCTATCTGCCAATACTTGAATTTCAATATGACGTGGAGAACTAATATATTTCTCTATAAAAACGGAGCCGTCTCCAAAAGCAGAAGTAGCTTCTGAGATCGCACGTTCCATTTGTTCGGTAATGTCTGCTTCTTTTTCTACAATGCGCATTCCTTTTCCACCACCACCAGCAGAGGCTTTTATTAAAATAGGATAGCCTATTTTTTTAGCAATTTTTTCTGCGTAAGCTACATCGGTAACGGCTTCATCAATACCTGGTACCATAGGAATATTGTAGTCTTTAACAGCCTCTTTAGCTGCTAATTTGCTCCCCATTATCTTAATGGCTTTTGATTTGGGGCCAATAAAAATAATGCCTGCTTTTTCAACCGCTTCAGCAAAAGCGGCATTCTCACTTAAAAATCCATATCCTGGATGAATGCCATCAATATTGAGTGATTTAGCAACTTCTATAATTTTATCACCCAATAAATACGACTGATTCGAAGGAGCGGGTCCCACACAAACGGCTTCATCTGCAAAACGCACATGTGGTGCATTTCTATCGGCTTCAGAAAAAACAGCAACCGTTTTAATACCCATTTTTTTTGCTGATCGCATCACGCGTAACGCAATTTCTCCTCTATTTGCTATTAAAATCTTCTTCATCTTATTCCATTTCAATTAAAAGTTCGTTCTTTTCAACCTTGTCTCCTACTTTTATATTAATCGCTTTTACAATACCATCTTTAGGAGCCACTAAGGTGTTTTCCATTTTCATCGCTTCTAAAACCAAAACACCTTCACCTTCTTTAATCTCTTGGCCATTTTTCACATCAATAGAAACAATTAACCCTGGCATCGGTGCTTTTACATCATTTGCTTTTTTTACAGAAGAAGCTTCCAATCCTAATTCAGTAATTAACATATCCAATTCATTGGAAATAGCTATTTCGTAACTATTCCCATTTACCAGAACAGTATATTTTTTTTGATTAAAATCAGATTCAAGAACAATAGTATCAAAGGATTGATTTCCTTTTAAAATATGGTAATTATTTTTAGCCTTCTTGACTTGATCTAAGTCTTTAATTTCTTCTTCAGAAAAACTAAAATCATAAGATTCATTGACTTTTACTTTAAAGGATTGACTCATAGAAAATTCTGTAATTAGAATGGCTAAAATAATAATTTAAACTAGGCATTGCTAATTAAAAAATAGCTAGTAATTTTGCAACGTTCTCATAAAGGGGTGCCTATTATCGGCTGAGATCATACCCATTGAACCTAGAACAGGTAATGCTGTTTAGGAAATGAAGCGTCATTGCGAAGTAATTTTTAAGATTACTGTGGCAATCTGTTTTTGATGAAGAGATTACTTCGTCGTAAACTCCTCGTAATGACTAAAGTCAATTATTAATATAAGAATAATTACCTCTTTTTATTCGATTAACATTTTAATCGATGAAAAAAATATCGTTGTTCTTGACATTACTGCTACTTTCGGTCAGTATGTATGCTCAAGAGAAAAAACAAGACTCTACTAAGGTCGAAAAATTAGACGAAGTTTTGGTGAAAGCTGTTCGTGTTAAAGCAACTGCTCCAGTAACACATTCAAACCTAAGTAAAAAGGAAATAGCCAAGCGTAATTTAGGGCAAGACATTCCGGTTTTACTTAATTATTTACCTTCTGTAATTAGTTCTTCTGACGCTGGTGCTGGTGTTGGTTATACTTATCTACGCGTGCGTGGTTCTGATGCAACTCGAGTGAACATTACTATTAATGGCATACCCTATAACGATGCTGAAAGCCAAGGAACTTTTTGGGTAAACCTTGGTGATTTTGCTTCTTCAACTCAAAGCTTACAATTACAGCGAGGCGTAGGAACTTCAACTAACGGTTCTGGAGCCTTTGGTGCAAGTTTAAATTTATTGACTGATGCTATTTCTGATAAGGCCTACGGAGAAGTATCTAATTCTTTTGGATCTTATGCAACAAGAAAGCATACCGTAAAACTAAGCTCTGGATTGATAAATGATAATATAGAAATTATTGGGCGCCTTTCAAATATTTATTCTGATGGTTATGTAGATCGTGCCTTTACTGACCTAAAATCGTATTTTTTACAAGCTTCCTATATTGATGATAATACCCTAATTAAAGCTTTAACTTTTGGTGGAAAGGAAAGAACCTATCAAGCTTGGTTTGGTTTAACAGCTGCTCAATTAGAGCAAAACCGTCGTCAGAACCCATATACTTACGAAAATGAAACCGATAATTATAATCAAAATCATTATCAGTTACATTGGAATGAAAAATTAAACGAGAATTGGTCCACAAATCTTGGTTTAAATTATACAAAAGGTGAAGGCTACTTTGAACAATTTAAAGAAGGTGAATCGGCTGCTGATTTTGCAAATTTAATTGAAGATGATAGTGATGTTATTGTGAGAAGATGGTTAGACAATGATTTTTATGTTACCAACTTTAACATAAATTATAAAAATGAAAAAATTGATATAATTACGGGTTTATCATATAGTAATTACCTCGGAGATCATTTTGGGGAAGTTATCTGGGGCAGTAATTTGGCAGCAAATACTAATATTCGTGATCGCTACTATTTTAGCGACGCTAAAAAAACCGATTTTAGCATCTTCTCTAAAACTACTTTCCGCGTAAGCGAGAAAATAGATACTTATATTGATTTTCAAGGGCGTTTTGTAAATTATAAAACCAAAGGATTAACTTCAGATAGATTACCTATTGATGTTGATACAAATTTTAGTTTTTTTAATCCAAAAATTGGACTTACTTACGCGGTCAACAAAAACAATAGTTTGTATGCTTCGTATGCAAGAGGAAATAGAGAGCCTAACCGTAATGATTTTGAAAGTAATAAAGACAATGTTACTCATGAAACTCTAAATGATTTTGAACTGGGTTGGAGGTTAAATACTAAAAATATAAAATTGAATACCAATATTTTCTTTATGGATTATGAAAATCAGTTAGTATTGACTGGTGCAATTGATGATGTTGGAGCTTATTTAAGAGAAAATGTAAAAGATAGCTATCGCTTAGGCTTAGAATTAGATGCTGATATTTTAATTTCTGAAAAGATTAGACTGAATTCAAATCTTTCAATAAGTGAAAATAAGATCAACAATTTAATGATAGAAAGAGATGGGGAAGTGAAGAATTTTAGCAAAACAAATATTGCCTTTTCGCCTAATTTTATTTCAGGAAGCTCCTTGACTTTTTTACCAGTTAAGAACTTGCAGCTTTCTCTAATGGGCAAATATGTAAGCTCGCAATACTTAAGTAATACAGATACTGAAGCCTCTAAAATTGATGACTATTTTATTAGTGATTTTAATATTATTTACGAAATTAAGCCAAATAAGATATTTAAATCTATAGTATTCTCTGGTCTTGTAAATAATCTTTTTAATAAAGAATACGTAGATAGAGGTTATACCTATTTAGATTTTTGGAGCGGACCTACTTCTATTGAAGTTCAAGGATATTATCCACAAGCTACCAGAAATTTTTTAGTAGGCGTCACCGTCAATTTTTAAAAAATAAAAAACCGAGTAATTTTGCTCGGTTTTTTATTTCAATTTTGATTTTACAGTATTCATTCCTGTAGCTAGCCAAATAGAACAAGTACTTGTTAAGACCGTTACTAACATTATAATTGCAACTACATATAATACATAATCCCATGGACTTTGAACGTATCCTTTATAGGCTAAAAAAGTTACAGCTACAGCAATTATAAAACGAATTATTTTATCAATATCTCCAACATTTTTTTTATAGCTATATTATTTAATTACTTCATAATTGTTTGCTTTCCAATCTAAAATACCTCCTTTAAGATCATAAATTTTATAACCTTGTTTACTTAATTTGGTTGCCGCTTTACTGCTTCTATTTCCACTTCTACAATATAAATACACTGGTTTAGATTTATCTAATTCATTATTCATTTTCACAATAAAATCATCATCATAAAAGTTAATATTCTTTGCATTTTTAAGATGCCCTTCGGCGTATTCTTCTGGTCTTCTAACATCTATTAATTGAATATTTTTAGTTTCAATTTTCGCTTTAAAAGCTTGAGAATTTAGCTTTTCATTTACAACTTGCGTTTGTTTATCTTCTGTTAGCTTATATCCTTTGTCTTGCCATGCCAAAATTCCTCCCTGTAGATTGTAAATTTTTGTGTACCCTCGTTCTTCCAAAACTTCAGCAGCTTTTACACTTCGTATACCACCTGCTTTACAATATAATAACACAGGTTTGTTTTTATCTAAGTTTCTTGTCGCTTTAGTGATAAAGCCTTCGTCATTTATATTCAATAATTCTGCGTCAGCTATATAACCTTCTTCAAATTCATCTAATCGACGAACATCGATAAGTTGTACCTCTTTTTTATCTAAAATTTCTTTGAATTTATCTGCTGAAACAGTTTCTATAACATTTTCAGCAGTCTTTTCTTTAGCTTTCTCTTTACAAGAAAAAGCTACGATAAGCATGAAAACAAAAAGTACTTTCAAGGTTTTCATTCGCTATTTTTTATAATTAAACTGTACTTCTTTCTGAGTTCCATCTTTTCCTCCAATCATCACATACACATTCATTTCATTATCATTCACTTTCTGAAAGGTCATTCCATCAAAATAAGCAACATTGTCTGTAATTTTTACCAATGGAAAATCGATAGTTTCTTCTTTAGTTTCCCAACCTTTTAAGTCATTATTAAAATGCTTGAGTTGTAAAATCAAAGACTCTTTTACCTCTCTAATAATTTCTATTTCATAAAAGGACACTTTACCATTGGTAATCAATTTAAAAGCTGCCATCATAGAATCACCTGAGGGTTCACTCCAATTCTCTTCTGTAATTCCACCGAAGGCTTCTCCTTTCCAGTTTCCTGAAATCCAAGCTACATCTGCTAATGTAGCTTTTGGGGAAATAGCTAAACTATCTAATATTAAAATGTTTTCACTGACTTTTGTTTGAGCATTTAAGTTTAGTACATAAAAAGATACAATGAGAAAAATAACTTGTTTCATGATTCTTTTTAATAGAAAGACATTCTATTTAATCGTTGTTGGACAAACGTACGCTGTTTTTTTGATATCTGTATTTTTTATAGCGCCATAGCCGCCAGCTACATCAATTACTTTATGAAACCCTCTAGCTTTTAAAATAGAAGCCGCTATAACCGAGCGATATCCACCTGCACAATGCACATAAAAGGGTTCATTGCTAGGAAATTCGTTCACATATTGATTTATAAAATCTAACGGTGTATTTGGTACATTTTCAATATGTTCACTTTGATACTCACCAGGTTTTCTTACATCAAAAACCATTGCATTTTGTTCATTGATTCTAGTTTCCAATTCGTCGGCTGAGATAGATTCTAATGTATCAATTTCCTTTCCTGATTTTTCCCAAGAGGCAAAGCTCCCCTTTAAATATCCTAAGGTATTATCAAAACCAACACGAGACAGACGTGTAATGGTTTCTTCTTCCCTTCCTTCGGGAGCCACCAATAAAATAGGTTGTTCTATATCCATCACCAAGGCTCCAACCCAAGGTGCAAATCCACCATCCAAACCAATAAAAATAGATTGAGGAATAAAACCTTTTATAAATTCTGATTGATGCCTAACATCTAATATCAACGCATCATGCTCATTTGCCAACTTTTCGAATTCATCAGGATTTAATGGTCTAACGCCCTTATTCAATACTTCATCAATACTTTCGTATCCTTCCTTATTCAATTTTACATTTAAAGGAAAATATTGAGGTGGTGGCAACAAACCATCGGTAACTTCTTTTACAAACTCTTCTTTTGTCATATCTGAACGTAAAGCATAATTAGTTTGCTTTTGTTCACCAATTGTACCTACGGTTTCTTTACTTAAATTTTTACCACAGGCCGATCCAGCGCCATGAGCAGGATATACGATTACCTCATCTGCTAACGTCATTACTTTAGTACGCAGACTATCATATAAAATACCTGCTAAATCTTCTTGCGTCATGTCAGCAGCTTTCTGCGCCAAATCAGGACGACCAACATCGCCTAAAAAGAGCGTATCACCGCTAAAAATAGCATGGTCTTTTCCGTTTTTGTCTTTCAATAAATAGGTCGTGCTCTCCATTGTATGACCAGGTGTGTGTAAAGCTGTAATCGTAATATCTCCTATTTTAAATACTTCACCATCTTTAGCAATATGAGAATCAAAGGAAGTCTGTGCTGTAGGACCATATACAATAGTAGCTCCTGTTTTTTCGGCTAATGTGACATGTCCACTCACAAAGTCTGCATGGAAATGTGTTTCGAAAATATATTTGATCTTGGCATTATCTTTTTCTGCTCGCTCAATATACGGGTTGACTTCTCGTAAGGGGTCAACAATTGCCACTTCTCCATTACTTTCTATATAATAAGCTCCTTGGGCCAAACAACCGGTATATATCTGTTCTATATTCATAATATCTCGTCTTAATTTACAAATTTAACAACTTATCTAAGTAGTAAATCTGATTTTTATCATAAAGTAGTGTTAATCAATATTGGTCTGATTCACATATTTACTGTACTTTCTTTCTTCTTTTTCTTGTTTACAATGATAATCAACTGCTTCATGAATGCTCATAAAGAAGTTCTCTACACCTATTTTTTCTGTTAATTTACTCTTAGCCAGTGCATCTCTCACAGGTCCCTTTACATTTGTTATGTAAACATCTATACCTTTCGCTGCATATTTTTGTTTTAATTCATTTAATGCAGAAGCCCCAGTACTATCAATATTATTTATTACCTCAGCATCTAATATGATGACCCTTAAATCTTCCCCCTTTGCTATAGCATATTCTGTAATCTTCTCTTTAAAATAACTAGCATTTGCGAAATACAGTCGCGCATCAAAACGTACGATTAATATTTCTGGATGTATCTCAACATCATTAAATCTAGCTATATTTCTATAAAAATTCTGCTCTCCTGGCACCTTACCTAGTACGGCAATATGAGGCATAGAAGATTCAAAAATTACTGTAAAAATAGATACTAAAACGCCCACAATAATACCTTCTTTTACTCCAATCGTTAAGGTTACTAAGAAAGTAACTAACATCATAAAGAAATCTTTTTTATTTGTATCCCAAAGGAATTTAATATCATTAATCTTTATGAGACTAAATACTGCTACAATAATAATTGCCGCTAAAACAGTTTGGGGCAAATAATAGAAAATAGGTGTTAAAAAAAGGAGTGTAAAAATTATAAATAATGCCGAAAAAATATTAGCCATTGGTGTTTGTGCTCCTACTTCTTTATTAATAGCAGATCTTGCGAAGCTACCCGTAGAATTATAAGAGCTAAAAAAAGATCCAACGAGATTACCAAAACCAAGTGCTATTAATTCTTGATTTGCATCTAATTTTGAATTTGAATCATTATCATCAAGTGCTTTTGCGATCGATATTGCTTGTAAAAATCCTGTAAAAGCTAAAGTTAATGCTAACGGAATTAGTTTATAGAATAACGCATAATCAAATTCTGGAAGTGTTAATTGAGGCAAACCCTTAGGAATCTCTTTAACAATTTCTACTCCAGAAAAATAGTCTCTAAAAATACTCATAATTACTATTCCGAGAATTACCACGATTAATGGTCCAGGAATACGCCGATTCACTTTTCTAAGACTTACTATAATTAAAACAGCAATAAGCCCGATTATAAAACTCTTACCATGAATTGAGGAGAGGTTATTAAAAATATCATTCATCAAATTCTGAATACGATTGTTACGCACTATATCAATTCGTAATAATCCTTTAAATTGATTAAAGCCAATAATTAGCGCAGCAGCAGTTACAAACCCTGTCAAAACAGGTTTCGATAAAAAATTCACAATAAAGCCCAATCTAAAAAAGCCCACAATTACTTGAATACATCCTGTAATTAATGTCAGTGCTAATACTACCGCTATATAATTTTCTGGATTGACCGATGCAATCGCAGAAACCCCAGCAGCAATAATCAACGAATCAATAGCTATAGGACCCGTAGCTAGCTTTCTAGAAGTTCCGAAAATAGCATACATTATTTGCGGAATTAAGGCTGTATATAAACCATACACTGGTGGAAGCCCAGCAATCAAGGCATAAGCAATGCCTTGCGGAATTAATATAATACCCACAGTCAGCCCAGCAATAAGATCACCCTTTAAAAATAAAAAAGAATACTTAGGAAGCCAATCGAGTATTGGTATATATTTTTTCAATCGGTTCGGTATTGATTTCACAAATGTAGCAGATTTTAATAACTTTGAACTATGCAGATACAAGTGTTACTTTTTGGAATTACTCGAGATATTATCGGTGAAAATGAGTTGAATTTAACAATTACTGAAGGAATAACAGTCGAAAAATTAAAACAACAATTAGCAGATAGATATATAGATTTAAATAAATATGCCTATTCAATAGCTGTTAATGAAACTTACGCGCAAAGCGATACAGAATTAAAAAATAATGATACTATAGCATTAATACCTCCTGTAAGTGGTGGTTAAGCTCGTAAATATTTCTTTTCTATATAAAATGTTCCGAAAGGAATTATGGAAGCAACTAAAACTGTCCAGAAAGTTTTAGAATTCCATTTCAATTTATCTTTTATCAAATAGGCTAAAACTATGTAAGCTACGAACAACAAACCGTGAGGCATTCCTAGCATTTTAACATAGCTTTCATCACCACCTATGTATTTAATGGGTACAGCTATAAATAACAATAAAATATAAGATAGCCCTTCTAAAATACTTATCGCTCTAAATGTATTTTTCATACTACAAAATTTCGACTGCAAAAATACAACCCGATTCGCTAACTTTGTTGTGAAATCTATTAAAAATGAATGGAAATAGTTCTATAAAGATCACATCTGAAAAACTTAATATTCAAGCATGTTATGATTTTGTACTTGATGCTTCTTGTGGTGGCATTGCTTTGTTTATTGGAACTGTTAGAAATCAAACTCAAGATAAAGAGGTTACCTTATTAGATTTTTCAACCTATAAGCCTATGGCGTTAAAAGAGATGCAAAAAATAGCAAATCAAGCCCTAGCAGATTTTGATATTTTAAAGATTGTAATTCATCATGCAGAAGGAGAATTACTAATTGGTGATATACCCGTAATTATTGCTGTTTCTGCTCCTCATAGAAAAGCAGCGTTTGCAGCCTGCGAGTTTGCCATAGATACTTTAAAAGAAACGGTACCTATTTGGAAAAAAGAACATTTTGTTGATGGTGAAGTTTGGGTGAATGCCACACCTTGAAGGTAACGACTATTTTCAGCCACTGGTGATAAGAAAACTATTATTCAAGTTTTTTGTAATACACAATCAAATATTTTACAGTAAAACTCAAAAATTTAATGAGTGCTCATTATTTTAATTTTAATTTTAATAAATTTACCTTTTAATACAATTCCCTAAAACAAAACTAATTATGAAAAAGATTTTTATTGTCGTTGCTTTATTTATTTCTTTTACTGTTGCTTCTCAAGAGACGATTACCAATGAATCTGTAGTGCAGATGAAAGAACTAGGTTTTAGCGATTCAACTATTATTGAAAAAATAAATACCTCAAATGTAAAGTTTGATACTTCTATTGCTGAGCTGTCTAAATTAAAAAAAGCTGGAGTTTCTTCTGATGTTATTTCTTTAATCATGAAGAAATCTAAGCACAATACCGTTTCTAAAACTGGAATTTACTTTGATGATAATGGTAAACAGAAAATGATTCAACCCTCTGTTTTTTCAGGAACCAATTCAAACTCTGCTGCGAGAAAACTGGTTTCAGGATTAATTAACTCAAAGAAAAAAGCGCAACTCCCAAGAACAAAATCTAATAATGTACTTTCAACAAGTTCGCCTGAATTTACCTTTATTTTCGATCCCGCAACATCTGTTGACAACATGCAAAATGATCAAGGACTTGGAGGTGGTAGCTATTTTAATTGGTGGTTTAGAGTGGCAACAAATCCTAATGAATTTGTATTAGTAAAGCTTACAGTAAAAGAAAGAAAAAATTTGCGAGAAGTAATTACTGGTAAGAAAAGTTGGATATCAAGTAGTGAAGGTATCGACCCAAAGTACGCTATATCATTTAAAATTGATGAGATAGAAGGTAATAAATTTAAAGTTACCCCAGAAAACTTAGAGCCAGGAGAATATTGTTTTATTTACCAAGGTCAAGTACCTCAAGGAAGAACAAACCAATCTGTATTTGATTTCTCTATTCAATAAAAGTTTTAACATTATATTATAAACCCTGCTTGTAAATGAGCAGGGTTTTTTTATAGCTTTATTTTCTAGTCAAGATTATACGTATGCGACGAATAGTAGTATTTCTAATATATCTATCTCTTTTCTCTTGTAAAGAGAGAAAAATAGCAATGAATTCTATTATAGAAAATACTCTAAAGGAAAAATCTTATCTCAACCAAGTAAAGAAGATAAAGCAATTTACTAAGGATAGTTCTTATAACGAAAATATAGCCTTCATGATTGATTATTCGTTACACAGTGGTAAAAATCGCTTTTTTGTAGTTGATTTGAAAAAAGAGCAGATTATTAAAAAAGGTCTTGTTTGTCATGGAAGTTGCAAGGCAACATTAAAAAATGGAGCTAAAGCAGTTAACTTTAGTAATACAAGTGAAAGTCTATGTACCTCTTTAGGAATGGCCGTTATAAGTGAACGTGCTTACAGTAAATGGGGTAAGAACTACAAATATTGGCTAGATGGACTCGAAAAATCTAATTCTAATATGCGAAAAAGAGTGGTCGTTTTACATGCTTGGAAACATGTACCTGATGAAGAAGTGTATCCGCAATCAATAGCGTTAAGCTGGGGATGTCCAACGGTTTCCATAAAATTTTTAGATGAACTTGACATCTTGTTAAAACAACATAAGAAAGTATTGTTGTACTCTTTTAATTAAAAAATCGCTAAACGATATCCATTTTTTTTAATAAAAAAGAAGCATTCATATTCTTGCAAATACCATTCTTTAATTGATAATCAAAGTGAAGTTCATCATCTATAATTTCGGCATCAAAATAGTAGTTTTTTATTTCACTTAATTCTCTTTCAATTTCACATAAGCTAAGATCATGGGTAGCGATGATTCCTTTCGCTTTAGATGCCACTAGTTTCTGAATAAATTTTTTAGACCCTATGGCTTTATCGACACTATTCGTTCCTTTTAGAATCTCGTCAAGAATAATAAAATACTCCTCATTTTTAATTTCTTCAATAATAAACTTCAAACGTTTTAATTCAGCAAAGAAATAGGATTCATTATCGGCTAATGAATCTGAGGTTCGCATACTCGTAATCAACTTTACAGGTGAATAATAAAATGACTCAGCACATACTGGTAAACCCACATTACTCATTACTATAGCTAATGAAACTGTTCGTAAAAAAGTACTTTTACCCGCCATATTTGCCCCAGTAATAATAAAGAACTGCTGATTTTCTATTTTAAAATCATTATCTATGCGTTGTTTCTTTTTCATTAATGGATGTCCTAATTGTGTTCCTTTTATAACATTATTCCCTTCTATAATCTCTGCAAAGACGTATTCTGAGTGATTAAAAGCCATATTTGCCAATGAGTTTTGGGCATCAAAAAAAGCAATTGCATCAAACCAATTTTCGGTTTTCTTAGCGTACCTCTCTATCCATTTTTCAATTTTATAAGCTATTTGTAAGTCTCTTAAAAAAAGACCATTTCCTAGTACAGCTATGATAACATTATTCCGTTGATCTAAAGCATCAAGGTATTTCGAGAAAATTGCAAATACTTGTGAAGCTTTTTCATTTTCAATCTTTATTTTGTTTTGCGCTTCTTGTAATAATTGTGAATGAAAGTTTGTCGTTTCAATCTCTTTTAAAAGTTTATTGTATTGTTTAAAAGTACTTTTTGCTTTGTCAGCATTTAGATAAACTTGATTTACTTTTTTGAAATAAATACTACTAACTCCTAATCCCACAAAAAACCAAAGAAAAACCATATTAAAACTTAGAAGACTAACGCTTGATAATACGATCAATACAAGAGAAGCAATAGAAAATAACTTTGGTAACCAGGCTACAAAAGTTTCGAATTTTGGTGTATAATCTTGTACCCATTTTAGTATTGCTTCTGTCGTGTGTTGTACTTTAACAAGACTTGCCAGTGCCGAAAAATGCTGCCTCCATCTGGGTTTTGATGCGAGCTCTTTTATTAGTTCCTGTTTTTGTTCAATATTAGAAATGTTATTAGAGGTAAGTAAGGATGCCAAGAGTATCTTACCATCTTTTGTGGCTGTTCTATTTACAAATTGAAAAAAAGAACCTGCTCCGAAAAGATCAATATCATTGCTATAAAAATGTGCTGGATTTACAAATTCGAACCCATCATCGAATCTTGAAAAATTGCCATTGAGCGCGTCAATTTCTGTTTGATTCTGAGTAAGTAAGTTTTCTTTTAAATCTCTTTGAGATTGTAATTTACCATGTCTTACTATTAACAATAAAAAGGTTGTAATACCAATCACAGTACCAATAAAAAGTATTTTCGTAGCAAATAAAAAATAATAGCAGCCAAATACAATTAGTAAAAACACAAGAATTCGCAGGCCGCTAGAAATACGTAATTTCTTTTTTAATATTTCTAGCTCTAGTAGATATTTTTCTTTTTCTGAAGTATAAAACTGTAAGGGTTCTTGCATTTAAAAATTAGTTATTCCTCCTTCGAGGCTCAATACATTAATTTTAGGATACACTTCTTTAATTCTTTGCAAAGCAGTATAACTTGAAATACCTCTATTACAGACTATGACATATTCTTTTTGATTGTCAAATTCTAAATTTTTAACATTTAATTTCGATAGCGGAATTTTAATAGCTACTTGAAAAGGTAATGCTGTTTTTTCATCTTCTATGACTGAGATAATACTTAGATTTTTTGACTGATCTCGAAGTGAAAGTTTTGATTTTAATGTATTAGCAGAAATCAGTAGTGCTTCATCTTGCGCCTCACAATTTCGATCGATATATATTTCTTTTTTAAAGATTTCGGCAATCTGTTCTTTGGTAACCGATTTCTTTAATCTCATTTTGAACTGAGAGTTATCTAGACTATTGTAAATCAATAACTGGTTAATTAATGGCTTACCAACTTCAGTTACTAATTTTAATACTTCATTAGCTTGCATTAATCCAATAATTCCTACAATGGTATTCAGTGTACCTACTTCTGAACAATTAGGTACTTGTTGTTTTGACATCTCAGGAAAAGCATCTCTTAAGTTTGTGGTATAGCCTCCATTCGATAATTTTATATTAAAACTGGCTACATAGCCGTCAAATTTATACAACGAACCATAGATTAACGGTTTATCTTTTAATACACTGGCATCATTTAGAAGATATTTTACAGGCAAACTATCTGTACAATCTAACACATAATCTACCACATCAATTAAATCAAAAACATTTATTTTTGATAGCGCTATTTTACATGTTTTTACTTTTACAAATGGTGAAATAGAATTAATATGCCTAGCTAATATTTCAACTTTAAGTTTTCCTATATCTTCAATTCTATAAAATACTTGTCGATGTAAATTCGATTCTGAAACCACATCAAAATCTACCAAGTGAAGTTCACCAATGCCACTTGCCGCTAAATAGACTGCCGCGGCACTTCCGAGTCCGCCACATCCCACAATGAGCACTTTGGCTCGCAATAATTTTTGCTGCCCTGCTACGCCAATTTCTTGTAAAATTGTTTGGCGTTTGAAAAAGTCTTTTTTAGTAATATTCTTCATTTAACTATAAAAGTTTCTCTACTTAGTTATTTTAAATAATATAATTCATCATTAACCTTGTAGTAATCAGATAATTTTTTAAGTTTTCTAACATATTGTAAATCTCCAAAACCATAAACAGTCTCATTATGCTGCCATTCAAGTAATTCTTTTACAATCTCTCTTTCTTTTTGAGGCTTTATTCTTATAATCTCTAATATCTTTTTGTCTATTTCATTCAATCCTTTTTCGTCTTTAAAACGTTTTAAATGTTGTTGCATGGCAACATCAAAATATTTTATTTTTTTGCTTTTCTTATAATTGAAGTGGGCTATTTCTTGCTGGTCATTTCTCACATAAACTCCCCAGGCATCTTTTATAAATTGTAGATCATTCCGCGAAAGCTTTATTTTATTTTCATAAAGTTTTACAAATGCTTCTGGTTTGTAGTCTCCTAAGGTTTTCCAAACATCTTTTGGGTATTCTTTTCCTACACATACCAGATGATACCAAACAGCAGACCTATAATGCTTAAGTAAATACGTACATACTGCCATTAAATTTACTTGACAGAAAAGATCATATTCAAACCATAATACAACTTCATCATATTGCGAGACATCTTCAAGCTTTACAAATTCTTTGATCGTTTTATCAAAATACGATAGCTTATCAACATCATATTCTTTTTTGAAGAACGCATATCTTGCCTTCCAAAACGCATCACTACCTATATCTTCTACAATTTTGCCTTCGCAAAATAGCTCTCGGCATACTACAATGTCTCCATGCAATTCACTTTCCTCTAATTGCATTCTGGTACTATCACCATTTGCTATATGGAGTGTTTTACGCATTTTTGATTTCTTCTAAAGCTTTTTCATACTCTTCGGGAGTATTCACATTGCGTATTAAATCATCTTCAACCTCTACAATTTCAACATCAGAATTAATCAATGCCTTACGCGGACATGAATACCCTTGTGCCAAATAATTCAACAAAATAGGATACGCTTTTGGCTCATAAATAGTAATCAGCGGTTCAACAAATTGTTTTGATTTTCCTTTAATGGCTGTGGCAACTTTTGTTGGATTTCTTTTTTGTAACAACAATTGAATCAAATCTTTATCTACAAAAGGCAGATCGGTTGCTAAGACCAACCAAGCTTTATTCGGATCTTTCATAAATGCAGAGCAAATCGCTCCAAAAACACCTAAATCAACATATTTGTCTTGTATTACTTGATAGTCATGTAACACTTGATTTTCAGCTAAGGACACAAAGGTGGTAAGTAAGTTGTTTTCCAATAATTCAACCGTATGTGCTAATTGCGATTTACCATGATACTTAATTTGCGTTTTGTCTTGACCCATGCGTTTGCTTTTACCGCCAGCCAAAACCACTCCTTGTATGGGAGCTATATTTTCCTGAATTAAATTATTGATATGCCCCGCAATGGCATCAATCTCGTCAATAGTATACTGTTTGAGATTCTTGATGGCTGGGTATTTTTCTAATAAAAAATCAAAATACGTAGAATCGTCATTTAACTTCACTACAAACTGAATTCTGTCTAGTTGGTCTAATCGTTTTTTAACAGAAGCTTCCTTTTCATTGTCTAAAATGAGGATCTGTTTTGCTCCTTTGTAATGATTTCCATTGATAAAAAGTAAATCATATGCTGAAAAGTGAATCCGTTCGTTATATTCATTTAAATCATGTTTACTTGTAACAGATAAACTACCAGAATGATGCGCTGTAAATTCATCTAAAATCGGTACTTCAATTGTATCAGCATGCGAAGCATCTAAATACCCAATTTTTGCAGTTTTTTGCAGTTTTTTGCTCATTTTTTGAACAAAATCAGCGATAATTGAGCATTTTGTTCCTAAAATAGCAATTTCGTTAGGCGCAAAGTTATCATTTATTCTACGTGCTAACTTAGTATGTTTATAGTGTTTTATATTGTCCATTTTTTTGATTTTGTAATTCTAAATTTGCTTCTGAATCTCATTCAATAGATTACTTCGTCATTTCATTCTTCGTAAAGACATTCACTTTTTAATAGCTGATTTGCCTCCTGTTTTTTCTACTAATTTTACTTCTTTAATCCTCATTTTTGGTGATATAGACTTACACATATCATATACCGTAAGAGCCGCTACAGATGCTCCTGTCAATGCTTCCATTTCGACTCCGGTTTTACCTTCAATTTCTACCGAACAAAGAATTTCAATGTTTTCAGTATCTAAAATAGTAATGTCAATATCGACACCGTTAATCATAAGCGGATGACACATAGGTATCAAGTCTGATGTTTTTTTTACGGCTTGAATCCCAGCAATAATAGCAGTTTGAAAAACAGGACCTTTTTTAGTACTTAATTCACTATCCTTAAATTTTGAAATGATTTCAGTACCTAAGTACATTGCTGCTTTAGCAATTGCCTTTCGCTTGGTGATTTTTTTATCACCAACATTCACCATTTTGGGTTGATTTTTGTCTGTTATATGTGAAAAATCACTCATTTATCTAAATGTTATTAATGGATACACTTCTCCTGCTTTAAACACTGTTTTATCTGGAGGTAACTCTATAAAACCATCGATAGTTACTAAGTTAGCCAAATCTCCTGAACCATTACCCGTACTAGGTTTTGCCATTGTTAAGCCTTCTGTATAATAAAGCTTTACTTGTAAAAAATACGTGAGTGATGGCTTGAATTCGAAGTCTTCAACTAAAACTGCTTGATTAATTTCAGTATCTGGAATTCCGACAGATTTTTTATACCATGGATAAAAATACTTTAGACATCCTACAAAAGTAGAGACTGGATTTCCTGGAAACGCAAAAACGCTTACTTTTTTATTGGTATTTTTTCCGCTCTGCTCATTCATACTTAAAGGCACTTGGTGCCCGCCGAACCAAAAAGGTTTACCAGGTCTTTGCGCAACCTTGTGAAATAATTTTTGAACACCTAGTTCTTCGAGTACTTCTGGTAAAAAATCGTATTTACCTTTGCTCACAGCACCGCTAAATAGCAAAACGTCATAACTCATTAAGTATGCTGCTATACTCTCTCTTAATAGTTCTCTATGATCTACTATATGATCTACTTTCGCTTGAATGTTTAATTTCTTTAATAGTCCAACCAAGGTATAAACATTACTTCGTCTAATTTGATGTTGCAATGGCTTTTGATCGATATCAACCAACTCATCGCCAGTTGATATAATCATCACTTTTGGCTGTTTCGCAACCTGTACGTTGGCTTTTCCTACAGTACTCAAAACTCCTATTTCAGCAGGAAATAGTAAGGTGTTTTTTCTAATTAAAATAGCACTTTGCTTTCTATCTTTAGCCTTATGATGTACATTTTGATTCGCAGTTATAGTATCTATCTTTAAGGTTGCATAACCATTGTCGATACTTACATCTTCATAGCGAATTACCGTATCTGAATTTAAAGGAAGTATGGCGCCTGTCATTACTTCGAAGCAATTTTCTTCATTTTTTAATGTAAGTCGAGAACTTCCTGCCGGTTGAACTCCCTCTATTTGAAAAGTTCTTTTTCCGTTAGCAAAGGCAGTAAAATTAATAGCAATACCATCCATACTCACACGATCAAATGGTGGAAAATCACGATCAGCAACAATATCCTCTTTCAAAACTCTATTTTGAGCATCTAAAAAAGAAACATCCTCAACACCAAAGTCTTGGGTATTGTCAAGTATAATATCTAATGCTTGTTGCGATGAGATCATTTTGAGAGATTTCTCATTTCGTTCGAAATGATATTATCATATTAACTCATTATCTAATTAAATTTATCCACCAATAGTGGACATACTTTCTGATACTTTTTTGTTCTGTTTTCTGTTTGCTTCGGCTATAAATCCGTTTTCGGGCTTTTCTTTAACAATTGATAAGAAAAGTTCCTTCAGGTCTTCATTACTTGCTCCTTTCCGGATAAAATCTCGAACATTAAAAACACCTTCATCAAATAAACAATTCTTAAACATACCCGTGGCCGTAATTCGAATACGATTACAATCACCGCAAATCGTTCTTGTAAAGGCAGGAATAATCCCGAAACTTCCTTTGTACCCTTTAACTTTAAAATTCTTTGAAGTTGATGATTTTTCTGAAACTAGTGGTTCAATAGTTGAAAAATGAGATTGAACTTCAGTCAGAATTTTAGTGTAGTTCCATACCTCTTTTGTTTCACGTTGCCCAGTTCCGTTAAAGGGCATTTCCTCTATAAATCGTACAGTTATATCTTTATTCTTTGTGAACGCAACAAAATCATTAATTTCATCAGTATTCACTCCTGACTGCACAACCATATTGAGTTTTAAATTCATAGCACTTTGTTCAAGTAACTGTAAAGTCTTGAATACTTCATCAAAAACATCTCTTCGTGTAATCTTTGCAAAATTCTCGCTGTTCAAACTATCAATACTCAAATTAATAGATTTTACTTTAAGTGACGCTAGCTTTTCAATATGATTAGCAATTAATGCTCCGTTAGTAGTAATATTGATTTCATCTAATAAGTCATTAAATGAAAGCATTTCTATAAACTTGATAAAATCTTTACGTACAAAGGGTTCTCCACCAGTAAGACGTACTTTATTTACACCTAGCTCACTCAATACGCGAGTGACCCGATACATTTCTTTAAATGTTAGTAACTCTTTTCGATCAACAATATTAATACCATGGGCAGGCATACAATATTGGCAGCGCAAATTACAGCGGTCTGTAACCGCTAAGCGCACATACGAAATTTGCCGTCCGAATTTATCTATTAATTCACTCATACAGGAACTTGCAAGTTACAAAGAAAGGGCCATTAAAGTTCTTCTTGAATATACTTTAAGATAGCATTTGTAGCACCAATATTACTTTTAACATAGTTTTTAGAGATTTCTCCTTTCGCTAACATTAATTGCTTATGCTGATATAGCTCCTTAAGAGTACTATTAAACTGATGTTGAGAATTTACAACAATACATCCTCCTAATGCAACAAGTTCTTTAGCTTCGTTGAATTTCTCATAATGAGGTCCGATAATAATCGGAACACCATACGTAGCGGGTTCTAAAATATTATGCAACCCTGTTTTAAATCCGCCACCTACATACGCCACATTTGCATAACTATAGACTTTTGTAAGTAAGCCAATAGAATCGATGATTAACACCTGAGCATCTGTAATATCATGCTTGTCTTTTTCAGAAAATAACATGGTTTTCCTTTTGAAAGATGCTTTTAGTTTTTCTATTTCTTTGGGGTTGATATTATGTGGAGCAAGGATAAACTTTTCCTCTTCTGTAGCTTGATTATTTATATAGTTAATCAATAAAGTTTCTCCTTCTGGCCAAGTACTCCCAGCTACCAGCGTGTGTTTATTATTCTTAAATGTTTCAATTTCATGGATAGTATTCTCTTGATTTAGAATATCATATACACGATCAAAACGGGTATCACCACTTACAGTTACATTGCTAAAACCAATATCTTTTAATAACCTCTTAGAATCATCATTCTGAACAAAAAAATGATTAAAGGTCTTAAGTGATTTCCGCATCCAAGCACCATAACCTTTAAAAAATGCTTGGTCTTTTCTAAAAATACCTGAAATGAGTATCGTTTTTATATTTCTTTGTTTTAGTTCACGTAAAAAATTAGGCCAAAACTCATATTTTACAAAAATAGCCATGTCTGGATGCACAATTTCTAAGAATTTTCGTGCATTAGAAATTGTATCTAAAGGTAAGTAGCAAACCACATCCGCGTAAGCGTAATTTTTACGAACTTCATAACCCGAAGGAGAAAAAAACGTCACTAAAATTTTATAATTTGGTTTTTGCGTTTTTAGTTTCTCAATTACTGGTCGTCCTTGTTCAAATTCGCCCAAAGAGGCACAGTGAAACCAAATGACCTTATTTATAGTAGAAATATTATCTTCTAAATACTTAAAAACATCCTTTCTCCCATTAACAAACAGCTTGATTTTTTTATTAAAAAAACTAATAATTTTAATAAAAAAACCAAATAAAAAGTGAGATATGTTGTACAATAAAAACATTGTTAACGCGAAAATAGGAATTTAGCACAACTGCTCTCAAATAATTGTTATTTTTGTTTCTCTAAAAATCATTTTGATGAAGAATATACCTATGGTTGACCTTAAAGGTCAGTATCACAAAATTAAAGATCAAGTTGATAGTGCTATTCTAGAAGTAATAAATACTACCGCTTTTATAAATGGACCTCAAGTGAAAAGTTTTCAAAAAAACTTGGAAGAATATCTCGGAGCTAAACACGTAATACCTTGTGCCAATGGTACAGATGCTTTACAAATAGCTATGATGGGATTAGGCTTAGAACAAGGAGATGAAGTAATTACTGCTGACTTTACTTTTGCCGCTACCGTAGAAACCATTGGGTTATTAAAATTAACTCCTGTATTGGTTGATGTTGATCCTGATACGTTTAATATTGATATTGATGCCCTCAAAAAAGCAATTACATCTAAAACTAAAGCGATAATACCTGTACATTTATTTGGTCAGGTTGCCAACATGGAAGCCATTATGGAAATTGCAAAAGAACATGATCTTTTTGTAATCGAAGATACGGCTCAGGCTATTGGTGCTAGTTATACTTTTAAGGATGGTACTAAGAAGAAAGCAGGAACGATTGGTGATGTGGGTACTACTTCATTTTTTCCAAGTAAAAACTTAGGGTGTTACGGCGATGGAGGTGCCATCTTTACGAATGATGATGCGTTGGCTCATGTTATGAGAGGTATGGTAAATCATGGTATGTACAAACGTTATTATCACGATGTGGTTGGGGTAAATTCTCGTTTAGATTCTATGCAAGCTGTAGTTTTAGATATTAAACTACCTCATCTAGATGCATATTGTAATGCGAGACGATCTGTTGCAAATTATTACAATACTGCTTTTGCCGAAACTGAAAAACTAATCACTCCAAAATCGGGAAAATGTAATGCTGATATATTTTGCGAAAATTGCGATTGCCATGTTTTTCATCAATATACCTTACGCTTAAATGGTGTTGACAGAGCAGATTTACAAGAGCATTTGAAAGAAAATGGAATCGCAAGTGCTATTTATTATCCAGTGCCTTTACACAAGCAAAAAGCATATGCTGATAGTAGGTATAATGAAGAAAATTTTAAAGTTACCTATGAGCTTTGTGAAACTGTAATATCGTTACCTATTCATACTGAATTCACTGAAGAAGATTTAAAATATGTTACTGAGAAAGTGTTAGAATTTGTAAATCAATAATTTTTTAGCTGTGGAAAAGATTTTGGTAACAGGAGGATTAGGCTTTATAGGCTCTCACACGGTAGTAGAGCTACAAGAAGAGGGCTATGATGTTGTGATTGTAGATGATCTATCAAATTCATCGATAGCCGTGTTACATGGCATTACCACTATCACTGGTAAAGAACCTTACTTTGAGCAAATTGATCTAAAAGAAAAAACCGCTGTAAACAATTTATTCAAAAAGTACTCAGATGTTAAAGGAGTTATTCATTTTGCTGCTTCTAAAGCTGTAGGAGAAAGTGTTGAAAAACCCTTAAAATATTATCATAATAATATTTCTTCTTTAATCTATTTATTAAAAGAAATGAATAGTAGAAATATCAATAATTTTATTTTTAGCTCATCTTGTACAGTTTATGGTCAAGCTGATACAATGCCAATTACAGAAAGCGCTCCCTACAAACCCGCAGAATCTCCTTATGGTAATACTAAAAAAATAGGCGAAGAAATTCTAAAAGATACTACAAAAGCTTCAAGTTTAAATGCAATTGCATTACGTTACTTTAATCCTATAGGAGCTCATAAAACAGCTAAAATTGGCGAATTGCCAATTGGTGTTCCGCAGAATTTAATTCCGTTTGTAACCCAAACAGCTGCTGGGATCAGGGCAAAATTATCTGTCTATGGTGGTGATTATCCTACAAAAGACGGAACTGCCATTCGCGATTATATTCATGTTGTAGATTTAGCAAAAGCACACACTATTGCTATGCGTAGATTACTTCATAACAGAAACAAAAGCTCATTTGAAATTTTTAATATTGGTACTGGTAAAGGAAGTACCGTATTAGATGTTATCAATGCTTTTGAAAATACTACTGGGCAAAAATTAAATTATCATATTGTAGATAAACGTGAGGGTGATATTGTAGAAGCTTATGCTGATACTTCGTATGCAAATCAAGAATTGGGTTGGAAAGCTGAATTAAGTTTGGAGGATGGATTGGCATCTGCCTGGAAATGGCAAAAAACATTAAATGAATAGCAATAAGAGTATACTCATTACTGGTGGTGCCGGATTTATCGGATCACATGTACTTAGGTTGTTTGTTACAAAATATCCAGAATATAAAATCTTCAATTTAGATGCCTTAACCTATGCCGGAAATCTAGAAAACATAGTAGATATTGCTACCTCTGACAACTACAGTTTTATTAAAGGAAATATTAAAGATGTTGACTTTATCAATAGTTTATTTAATGAACATAAATTTGATGCTGTAATTCACCTTGCCGCAGAAAGTCATGTAGATCGTTCTATTAAAGATCCTAACGCTTTTTTAGAAACCAATGTAATTGGCACGGCCAATGTAATGAATGCCTTCAGAAATGCCTGTAATGGTAATTTTAAAGGTAAATTATTCTATCACATTTCAACAGATGAAGTGTATGGTTCTTTAGGTGAGACAGGCTTATTTACAGAAACCACACCATACAATCCTCAATCTCCATATGCTGCCTCAAAAGCTGCTTCAGATCATTTGGTTCGGTCTTATGGAAATACCTATAAAATGCCCTTTATTGTGAGTAATTGTTCTAACAATTATGGTGCAAATCATTTTCCTGAAAAGCTGATTCCACTATTTATTAATAATATTAAAAATAATAAGGCGCTTCCTGTATATGGTGATGGTCAATATACTAGAGATTGGTTGTTTGTAGAAGATCATGCAAAAGCTATTGACCTGATATTTCATAAAGGTAAAGTTGGAGAAACTTACAATATTGGTGGTTTCAACGAATGGACAAATCTTGATCTTATTAATCTATTATGTAAGCTTATGGATCAAAAATTAGGGAGAGAAAAGGGAACTTCTGCACAGTTGATCACTTTTGTAAAAGACCGTGCTGGTCATGACCGTCGTTATGCCATAGATGCCAAAAAATTAAATAGAGAATTAGGTTGGAAACCTTCAGTAACCTTTGAAGAAGGGCTTTCAAAAACAATTGATTGGTATTTAAACAACGAAGATTGGCTAAACAATGTAACTTCTGGAGCCTATAGAGAATATTATAAAAAGATGTATTCTTAATGCCATTCAAGTAGCGTCATGTAAAAAGGGAAAAGAAGGGAAAACACATAACGCCACTCTAAATGACTATTTCTTATTATTTTACGATTTATGAAATACTTTTAAATTTAAAAATCAAACTTATATTTTAAACCTACAAAGACCTGTAAACCTTGTACGGTAAAGTTCGTATATTTTTCATAATTACTACTTAATAGATTGTTAACTTTTGCAAATGCTGTAAATCTATTGGTGAACTTATAACCTCCGTTTATATTTAAGTCGAGATAATTTCCATTCGTTACAAAAATACTATTTAATAAGGGATCGGTAAATGTAATCTCATCTTTGCGTTCACCTATAAAAAACAAATTAGCACCTGCAAACCATTGATCATTCGTGTAATTTGCAAAAGCAGTTGCTCTTAAAGCAGGTAAATTCCAAGGTTCTGCTTCGTTTTCAGTTTCATAGATATAATAACCAACATTACCTCCAAATTTTAACGCTTTTGAAAAATCTACGCTAACCTCTGCTTTCGCATAGACTGTGTTCACATCGTCATACAAAACATTAAACGAATTTCCTGCTTCAAATCCTTTACTAACTAAAGTAGTTCCGCCTGTTTTTGATGGATTTAATTTGTATAAAGGCTTGTCTCTCTCAATAGTATAGCCTCCTTTTAAGTTATAACTTACATTAGACGCTAGCTTACCTTTAAATCCGCCATAAGCGTCATATTGCTGATTTGTTCTTCTTATATTTAACGTTGGTGATACGAATGGATTTTCATTCGCAAACTCTTTAAATGAATTTTGATGTAAACCACCTACTACTCCTGCAAAAGCCGTCATCACTTGATCTATGAGTACGTATGAAGCCGTAACTTTAGGATAGATATAACCTTTGTTTTCATTATTTGTACCTGAACCTAAACTATATACTAGGTCTGCTCCTAAATTTAGTGTTAGATTATCACGTAAGATTTCTAAATTTGGACTAAAGCCGATATTGAAAAACGTGTAATTGATATCATTCGTTCTTTCAAAATTCTGAAAGAATTTTCCGTTTAAAAATTCAAGTCTTGCTTCAGCATTTATATATTCATTAGCGATCGGAAATTCAATTTTAGGCTTCACCAAACCGTAGAGCTCAGAACTGGCCTCATTGTCGGTAAAGCTGTAGAGTTCAGCTTTCCCACCTTGAAAAAATGAATCTTGATAATTCATAATTCCTTCAATATGCACATCTGTATAATTTAAACTAGGATCAATTCCGTTAATTACATCTCCTGTATAATTAATCTCATTTGAAAGTCCGTACCAGTTATATTTTTGATAACGTACCCCTCCATTGAGTTGCCAATCATAATCACGATCATCTTGTGCATAAAATAAATCGACATTAGCATCTAAAAAATTATCATCAAGTACAACTCCTTCAATACCTCCGCGTGATGAATGATAGTTTACAAAAGCACCAAACTGATTAAAGCGATTACTACTTGTTTTAAAGAAAGCTTCTACTTGAGGTGTCCCGAAATTACCCAAACCCGCCATGATAAAATTTGTATAGGTAGGATCACTTGGAACTACTTGTAATGCTTTTGGTTTTCCTTTCGCTGGTGTGAAAGTAGATGCAACCGGAAATGAAATTATGGCATAGGCTACTTCTTTTTTAGCAATAGAATCTGTGATTTTTGGGTTTGTCTTTATCTTAAAAGCATCAGACACCGTTGGCGAATAAGGTCTTACTACATTAATTACCTCTGTGTCTATGGTATCCTTTTGTCTTTTTTGCGCAAAAGAAAACGAGGTTGCTAAAACTAACAGTAGTATTAAAATTCTATTTTTCATGTTTTAAAGATTCTTCGTTAACATCAAAATGACTTTTGATTTAGTTTTCATTTGGATCTACTGATTCATTAGTTTCAGCTTCTTTTGCTTTTATCTTCTTTAATTCGTCTTTTGCTTCTTGTACAACATCTTCATAATCTTTAAAGTTTTTAATTACATTTTCTAAAATATAAGTTGCCTGAAAAGCGTCATCTAATTCATAAAAATTATTTGCCATAACGATAAGTCCTTTCGCACCAAAATATTTATATGCTGAATATTCAGAAACTAACTTCTGTGCCACCGTATTTGAGACCTTATAATTACCTTCTTTATTTTTAAAATACGCATCATAATACAATGCCTCTGCCTTTAACTCTCCTGTGGCAATCTTAGCTACTTCTTTATAAGCATCTTGTGCTTTGTATTCATCTCCTGTTTTAAAAGCTGAACGCGCAATGATAACTTTTGCATCAGATTTTACCCTATTCTCAATTTTAGGACGTTTTAATACTTTTTCAGCATAGGCAACTGCATCTTCATATTGCTCTAATTCATAATGCCCCTTCATTAAATTACTTTGCGCAAATGTTATATTTTGTGGAAAATCTGCTTGCTCTTCTAACCTTTCGAGAATAGGCATTGCAGCATTCCAATTATTTGCTTCTAAATACACTTGTGCCAATTTAGAAAGTGCTTGTTCGGTAAATTCATTACGCTCTTGGTCAGCTACAAACTGGTAATGTTTTGCCGAAGCTCCTTGATTATTTTCTGCAAACAATGACTCTGCTAAGTAAAAATTAGCGTTTAAAGCATGTACCCCATTAGGAAAACGCTCTAAATACTTTTTAAACGCCGAGATTGCTTTTATACGATTATTCTGTAGGTATTGTTTTTCTGCAGATTCGTACATATCATTATCAAGATCACTATCGGTAACCTCTACAAAATCTAAACTTTTTACCCAATCTGCGTATTCATCTACTCTTCCTAAATCAACATATACTTGGCGTGCGTTGGCAACAGCTTGCTTCGCATCTTCGGTATTCGGATATTCTTTTACAACACGTTTATACTTATCGAGAGCTTGGTTATCTTGTTCAATATTGTAGTAGATCAATCCTTGTTTTAGTAATGCTTTCGGCACGTAAGAACTTCTCTTGTGGTATTTCAATAGATTATCATAGACTTCTATGGCTTTATCTGTATTATTTGCTTTTGTGTAAGCACCTCCTAATTCATAATAAGCATCATCTCGTAATGATGATGTACGGTAACTGCTTAAAAACTTTGTGAGGTCAATTATTTTATCATCATTTTTACCAATCAACCCATAACTCATGGCTCTTTGAAAGTGTGCATAATCTATAGCCTGACCTTTTTCATTAATCACTTTATTATATTCTTTTATGGCATTATCATAATCACTTGCAACAAAATAGGTATCTCCTAACCGTACTTTAGCATCACTCAATTTTTCAATATCTGCAGGTGATGAAATTATGTACCCTTTGAAATTAATATTGGCGAGATCATACATTTTTAGTTTAAAATGTGTATATCCTAAGCTGTAATATAATTGTTCTTTTTCAGATAGATCATCTGTGTTACTAGCGTTTTCAAATTGCTTAAATCCAACACGAGCCTCCTCATAATTGGTCAATGTATAATCGGCTTCTGCCTTCCAAAAAATAGCTCTCGCAGCAATTGTTGCGTCACGCGGATCATCAATCGCAATATCAAAATATTTTTTAGCTTCTTTAGGATTCTCTTCATTAAACAATTGAATTCCTCTGTACAATGCTACTTTTTGATACATAGTTTTATAATCTGCACCCGTTCTACTTTTAAGTGCTTCTAAGGCACCTTCATAATCACCTGAAGTAACATAAGCGCTTATTTGCAGTTCCTCTATTTCTTCTTTCGACTCTGATTGCGGATATAAGTCTAGATACTCTTGCAAAACCTCAGGTATTGGTTTATAGGGATTACCTACTTCGTAGCTTAGTTTTGCATAGTTTAACCAGGCATCTTTTTTAATATCATTGTTAAAATCCATTTGAGAAGCATTTCTAAATGCATTTAAAGCTTCCACCTTTTGGTCTGTTTTTAGGTAACATTCACCTAAATGATAATAGGCATTTTGTGCTACGCCATCATTGCCATCAACTATTTTATTAAAATAAGAAATTGCAGTTTCGTAGTCTTTTTGTTGATAATAGGCATAGCCTAAAAAGTAATAATCGGTATTGTTGAACCTTCTACGTTTTCCTTTGTAGTCTAATAAATAGGGAATGGCTTCGTCATATTTTTTTAAGTTAAAATAGCTTTCCCCAATAATTTTTGACACTTCAGAATGTTGTAATCTATCCGCTTGTTTTAAAAAGGGTTTTGCAATTTTTATGGCTTCTTCGAATTGCCCCGTTTTAAACTTGATATTTGCCATATAATACGGAACATCTTTACCAAGTTCTTTGTCATTGGCAACTTCATTTAAATAGCGATTGGCATTATCATAATCATCGTCTTGGTAGGCAATAAATCCGTAATAATATTTTGCTTGCGAGCCGTATTCTTGTGAGTTGAGTAATCGTTGAAAATATTCTTTAGCGCTTTTATAATTGCGTAAAGAAAATAATCCGTAACCATATTTAAATGTATAGTCTTCTTCTTGTCCTGTAGATAGATTTCGAGTTTCTACATTTTTATACCATTTTAATGCATATGGATAATTACCATTCTTGAAATAATAATCCCCAACCTCTAAAAATGCCGTGTTTTGCTTAGTACTTGTTGGAAAGCGTTCAACAAAATCTTTCATTTGTTGATCTCCTTCGCCTAACTGAATATCGCTAAAAGCAATATAATATTCACTATTTGCTCTGAGTTCTGAATCTTTATTAAAATCGTTTTTGATTTTGCTAAACAGCGTTTTAGCAGCTTCGAAATCTCTATTGTTATATAAGTCAACAGCATGGTTATACTCTTTTAGTTGATCTGTATAAATAGCCGTTTTTTGGGCATAGCCTATTAGCGTAAAGAATACTAACAAGCCAAACATAATTCTACTATGTTGCTTCATTTCGAGGGGTTTCATTTTTAAAAACATGCTAAAAATATACCATGCCTATTTTACACAACGCATATTTAGTTTGAAATTGTATAATTGTTAATTAATTATAACATTTTGTTAAGAAAATATACTCAATTAACCCTAAGAAGTTAACATATATCGCGCCAAAGTACTTTTATTCTGAAATTAACACGTTCATGAACGCATTAAAATCATCGACAAAATCTTCATAATATTTACCCGTAGCAGGGCCAGAAAAACCTGTATGAATTTTGCGAACCTCGCCTTTTTTATCTATAAAAATAGTCGTAGGAAACGATAGTACATGATTCAACATAGGTAGTGTTTTAGCCGCAGCTTCTTTATCGTACACACCTGCAATAACATAATCATAACCTACATTATATTTCTGCTTCATCTTTTCTACTCGAGCTTTTGCATATTCGAAATCGTCTTTTGCCTCATAAGCTAGACCAATAATCTCTACACCCTTATCTCTATTCTTCTGATACCAATCTGCATAAAACTTAGTTTCATCCATACAATTAGGACACCAAGTACCAAAAATCTGTAATAACACTACTTTATTTTTATATTTTTCGTCATCTAAGCTTATAGGTTTACCATCTAAACCAGGAAAAGAAAAAGAAACCTTATCGTAACCTTCTTTTAAATAGGTTAACTCATCAGCATCTGTAAGTTTTGCACTGTCATTTTTAACTCCTTTAAAAGTAGCTTTATAATCTAAGCCCGACAGAAACTCTCCTGTGATTGAATCATTTTTAATAGAAGCATTAAAAATAAAAGCATGATTACCATCAAAGGTATAGAGGCTCATTTTATCATCTGTGGCAATACCCTCGAGGTAACGATAATCTCCTGTTTCTGTTAAAAAAGTTCCTTTAACAAGATCCCCTTCTTTCTTAAAGATTCCTATCGCTGGATACGCACTCCCATCTTTTTCTGTAAAAATGGTTTGCCATTTACCGTCAAAAATAGCAGTAGCAGTAGGGCTTTCGAATCTACTTTCTTTATTAAAAGTTGCAGTAAAAGGTAATTTATAATTCTCTTTATAATTTTTAATATAATGCCCATTCAGTCTATCTTCTTCAATTTTTGCTTTTAAATCAATATCAAAAATATGCAGCGCTATAAATACTGAATCACCCTCGATTGCTATCTCGTCTAAAGGGATTTTTTCAACACCATTGATTAGGTTCGCTTTATAGGATTCGCCTTCTTTAGATACCTCAAAGTTAAAGGGTAAAACTTGATTTTGCATGGCAATTTCGCCTCGCCAAATACCTTCTTGTAATGTCGTTGGTTTCTGTTCTTTTTTACAGGAAATTAGTGTAACAATCACTAAAAATATAGATAGAAATTTCATTGTTTTCTTACGCGTTTTAATAGATATGCTTTATTGCTTACTTGTTGATTTTCTCGAATGCCTCCAACAATTATTTTTGTTGAGTCGTTTAAAGATGCTATTCCTCTCAAATCCATTGGGATTTTATTCAAAAAATCTTCTTTCAACATTCCTTTTTTATAAGAAAGTATTCTATTTAAAGGACTTACAGCTCCTGAGCCATTATAGGCAATCGGATTATAGTTGTAAGTTACAGAACTTCCACCTATCCAATACGGTGTATGGTGTACTGAAGTAGCTGCCATTCGATACCCCACAATCGTTGAATCGATTATTTGATGAGACCAAGTAATCTCTGTCGGTTTCTTAGGGTTAATAACTCCTTTTCGAAGTACATTTTGAATTGGATAGTGTTTCCCCATAGAAGCGCCTCCAAAATAGAAAATAGTATCACCTACAATGGTTCCTGAAGCACCAAAAGATTTGTAAGTATGATTATTAGGAACTGGTGTTCCTTGCATCCAACTATTCTTAGCGGGATCATAAATCTGAACATCAGGCATATTCTCTTTATCTGACCATCCTGTAACTATATAAATTAACTGATCTCGCCATACAGCTTGCACTTGGTCATCAATTGGAACAGGTATAGGCACTCCATCATCTAAAAATATATCATTAACCACATCGTAGCGATGTACTTTATTTGATGATTTTTCTGAATGATCTTCAAAAACATGATAGCCTCCAATAATATAAATGGTGTCTTTTATACGACTCGCCGCACTAGCTATTTTACCAAGCGTATCGGGTAAATTTGCTATTTGACTCCAGATATTATTTTTAAAATTGTATTTATACGATCGCAAGTGTATCCCAGAATGTTTTTTGGTGCTATCTAATCCTGCAAAAGTGAATACATAAGGTTCACTTTGTACAAATCCCTCAATAACAGCACTGTTCGTGACTGGTTCTGGTACATTTTTAAGCTCAGTTATACTCCAACTATACGATATGTCTTGTCTTTTTTGCTTACAACTATACGTTGTAACTAAAATAATAATGATGAAAAAAATTCTCATTGTTTGAATTTTCAAGAGGAATCAAAGATAAAATTAATCATACGAACAATACCTTTTTCGATTTCAAAATTTAAACAGTAAGTTTGTACATCAAAAATCTAAAACTATATGGCTGAGCCTGTTTTACATCTTAAAGAAGCTTCGATATTTCAACAAGAAAATCTTGTATTATCTAATGTGGATGTTGCTATTTATGAGGGCGATTTTATGTATCTAATCGGTAAAACTGGTAGTGGTAAAAGTAGCCTTATGAAAACACTATATGGTGACTTACCCTTAACAAAAGGAGCTGGTACTATTGTAGGTTTTGACCTCACAAAACTTCGTGAAAAAGACATCCCGTTCTTACGGAGAAAATTGGGTATTGTCTTTCAAGATTTTAAATTGTTAAACGATCGTAATGTTTATGACAATTTGCTATTTGTTCTAAAAGCTACTGGTTGGAAAGAGCAGGCTAAAATGAAAGCAAAAATTGACGAGGTACTTGATAAGGTGGGTATGAAAACCAAAGGATTTAAAATGCCATTTCAATTATCTGGTGGTGAACAACAACGTGTAGCCATAGCTCGTGCTTTACTGAATGATCCTGAACTGATTTTAGCTGATGAACCTACGGGGAATCTAGACCCTAAAACTTCGCTTGAAGTGATGAGTATTCTAGAGCAAATTAGCAAAAGTGGGAAGACCATTTTAATGGCAACACATGACTATGCGCTTATTTTAAAATATCCTCATAAAACAATAAAATGTGAAGGAGAAAAGGTATTTGAAGTTGTTTAAACAACATTTCTATTTTGAGTACTAAAAAAACCATTTTAGTAGCCGTAATTAATGATGTTTCATCAGATCAACGCGTACATAGAGTTTGCAATTATTTGGTACAAAAAGGTTTTAATGTTATTGCTCGAGGTAGAAAATTACCAGATACTTTTGAAGTTGACAGAAAGTATAAAATATTTCATAAAAAACATTGGTTTAACTCAAACTTTATTTTTTACTTAGAATACAATATTAGATTACTTGGGTTTTTACTTTTTAACAAACATGATTACATTCTTTCTAACGATCTTGACACCTTAGTTGCTTGTTTTTTGGCTTCTAAGATCAAAAAAACTGAATTAGTATTTGATAGTCATGAATATTTTACAGAAACTCCAGAGCTAGAAGGCAGGTCATTTGTAAAAAAAATATGGTTACAAATAGAAAAAATCATAATTCCAAAGTTAAATAAGGTCTATACTGTTAGTGAATCTATTGTAGATGCATACTACGAAAAGTATAAAGTAAAATTCGGAATTATTAGAAATGTACCAATTCTACATAATTTAGACCTTATTTATAAAGATGTTACTTTTCCTACAAAGAATAAAGTACTTCTTTATCAAGGAAAATTAACTAAAAATCGAGGGTTATACCAAGTTATAGAGTCATTAAATTTTCTAGAAGGTGTTGATTTGGTTATTATTGGTCATGGTAAAGAAAAAGAAAACCTAGTTTCATTCGTTAGAAATCGTTATTTAAATAATAGGGTTCACTTTTTAGGAAGAATTGCTTATGAAGAATTACACAACTACACAAAGAAAGCAGATATGGGTATTTTATTAGAAGAACCCGTTGGGAAAAGCTTTCAATTTTCTTTGCCTAATAAGCTATTTGACTATATACATAGTGAATTGCCTTTTGTTGCTTATCCTTTGAAAGAGGTTGAAAAAATAGTGACTAAGCATAAGGTCGGGATATTGTTAGAAAGTCATGATCCGCAATACATTGCGAAAAAAATAAAGACCTCTTTGAATCATAAAAAATTACTTTCTGAAATAAAAAGAAACCAAAAAACAGCAAAAACTATTTTTTGCTGGGAAAAAGAAAGTAACTTATTAGACAAATACTTTTACTAAGCTATTATAAAACCAAAGGTCTCCATAATAATTCCGTCTTACAACAATCTAAGTAATTTAGAAGGTTGTATTAAAAGTATTCAAGATCAAACTTTTAAAGACTATGAAGTATTGATATTTGACAACAAATCGCAGGATGGAACCAAAGAATATTTACAACTTCTTGAACATCCTTTTAAGTTTGTCATCGAATCTGATTACGGAATTTATGACGCCATGAATAAAGGCATTAGTCTCGCACAAGGTGAATGGCTTTATTTTTTGGGAACAGATGACACATTGTATAATTCGAAAACTTTAGAAAATATATTTTCTGAGCTTATTTATAATGATGAAAAATTAATCTTAGGAAAGATTCTATATTCCTATAGAAAAAAAGATATCGTTTTTACATCTAAATGGTCAAAATTAATTTGGATAAAAAATTGTGTACATCATCAATCTGCTTTTTATCATAAAAGTCTGTTTGAAAAAAAACATTTTTCCCTAAAATATAAAGTTTTAAGTGATTATGCACTCAACTTATTTTTTTACAAAAAAGGTATTAAGGTGATCTACAAAAATCTAATAATATCTAACTGTAATCCTTATGGCGTTTCTAAAAAGTACAATTGGTCTCAATATAAAGAAGAAATAGATTTTAAAACTAATTTAAATTCTATTTTACTAAAACCTTTCTTTTATATAGTAGGCATTTCTAAATACCTATTAAATAAAAAAACCCTTCTTAGAAAAAGAAGGGAAATTGCTATGAAAAAGATTGGTAAACAATGATTATTTACCAACTTATTACTTTAGTCGTTTAACTCAATTAAACCTTACTCTTTTTAGTTTGTAGGTTTATGTTTATATGATTCTTGATTGATTCCTGTACCGCTTACATACTCATTATTAAAGTATTTTCCGCCAATATTTACACTCTCTTTATAGTAAAAATTAGCAATACCATGCTTAAGGTTATTTTGCCAAGTGCCTTCATAAATACTTCCGTTAGCATAATAGTAAATTCCATATCCGCTTCTTACTCCATGGCTATAGTTTCCTTTATAGCGAGAGCCATCGTGCCAATTGTATTCTCCATACCCATGACGTTTATCTTCAACCCAATTTCCTGTGTAAACATCGCCATTATTCCATGTAAACGTTCCTTGACCGTTACGTAAGCCGTCTTTCCAGGCTCCAGAATATACACCACTTTTAAATTGCATATCTCCTTTACCATTTTCACAATCTCCAGCAACACACTTAGGCGAACTATCTTCTTTTTTATTAGTTAGCGCAGCGACTTCTTTTATCTTTTCAGCCTGTTCACTATTCGCAACAGTATCTGGTTCAGTTTGAGAAACTCCTAGCAATGGAAGTATAAAAAGTAATAGTAATGTTTTTCTCATAATCTCGTTTATTTTTTAGTCAAAACGCTCATTTTTATTAATTAGTATGACTAAGATACGATATTTATTAACATTTTACTTCCTGTTAACGTATTGAAAATTAAAATGTTTCATCTATATTTAAATTAGAAGCTCGATTTTTATTTAAATTAGCCTAAATGAGTTACTACAAAGTTATTGGTTTAATGTCTGGTACTTCTCTCGATGGGCTAGATATGGTGTATTGTACTATATGGAAAAAAGATGCGTATTGGCATTACAATATTGAGCAGACTAAAAGTATTTCTTATCATAAGAAAATGACTTCGAAGCTATCTAAGGCAATTAATTTGTCAGCTATAGATCTATTGAGACTCAATAATGATTATGGTATTTGGTTAGGCGAACAGGTTCGCGATTTTATTTCAGAGCATAATCTACAAGTAGATTTTATTGCCAGTCATGGGCATACCATTCATCATCAACCAGAACAAGGTTTTACCTATCAAATTGGTTCAGGTCAACACATCGCCAATATTTCAAAGCATAAAGTAGTATGCGATTTTCGAACTAATGATGTTGCATTGGGCGGACAAGGAGCTCCGTTAGTTCCTATAGGAGATCAATTTTTATTTGGTGAATATGACTTTTGCCTTAACCTTGGTGGAATTAGTAATATTTCTTTTGAAAAAGAACATAAACGTATTGCTTATGATATCGGGTTGGCGAATATGATTTTAAACTACATAACTCAAAAGCAAGATTTAGCGTTTGACAAAGATGGTGCATTAGCACGTACCGGAAAGGTTAATGAAGCACTGTTAGAAGATCTAAATAATCTTGAGTACTATAAATTACCATATCCTAAATCAACGGGGTATGAGTGGTTTTCTGAAAAAGTCATTCCTATTATAGAAAAACATCAAGATACCCTAGAGAATCTATTACATACTGCAATTCATCACAATTGTGTGCAAATAGCCAAAACCATTCAACAAGAAAAAACTATAACAAAAGCTAAGGTGCTCGTAACTGGTGGCGGTGCTTTAAATACTTTCTTTATAGAGGTTTTATGTTCGAAATTACCAGAAATCATAGAAGTCGTTATACCTTCAAAAGAACTCATTGAGTTTAAAGAAGCGCTTATTTTTGCCTTTATGGGTGTTTTAAGAATAGAAAATAAAATAAATGTAGTAAGGTCGGTGACAGGTGCCCAACGAGATTCTTGTAGTGGGGTAGTTTTTTTACCACACTAAAAAAAAGCCGAGATTTAATCTATCATTCAGGTTTATTCTTAAAATTATCTCTAACCATTAAAATCCCTATAAATAAAGCAATAATTAAAAATAATATTTGAAGATATAAATATATATCTTTTATGCTCAAAGAATGTAAAAATTGCATTAGTAGAACTAAGAATAAAAATAAAAAAAAGTATTTTTTCTCTTTTATTCTAAGGTTCATCATTATTCCTTTCATTCTCCAAACATTCTTCATAAGCCAATGATGCTGTAAACCCACATCTTATATAATTCAAAGATGCTACCCCTCCTCCAATAATCGTACCTACGCCAAATGAAATAAATCCTGAAGCTATCACGCCTCCAGCCGAAACTAAGAATGATGTTGTGCATTTTTTCTCATCTCGATTAAGTTGGTCTTGACAAGGGCCCGAGAAATTTTTTAATGATTCTTCTTTATCCAATTGATAATTTATTTCATGTGTGATCTCACTAACAATTATGTTCCGATTCATTTCTTCATAAGGTATAGATTTTATGTATGAAGCTATATTGTCATTCATTTCTAAAATTAACTCTGTTATTTTTTCTGCATTTTCAACCCTTGCTGATTTCAATAAGTCTAATAACTGTCTGTTGTTTTCAAAATAAGTCGGTGAATTTATAATAACCTCTTTACTTATATTATTCTCACCTTGAATTAAAGCGAATAATTCCTTTCCTAATAAAATATGTTTTTCAACTACCTTTTCCATTGATATTTGTTCGTCTAAGATAATATCAGAACTTTCATTTTGATTACATGATGTGAAGAGAAGTAAAGAAGAAAATAAAATTATTACAATTGATTTTGTTCGTTTTAAAAAGAAATTCATGATTAAAAAGTTTAAATTAGTTAAATATAAAAAAAAAAGCCGAGCACTCCTGCCCGGCTTTCAACTAACTAACTCAAAAATCTATGAAAATTAAGAGAAAAGTTTTACAACCTTTTTCTTCCCATAGAAATATTGACCTTTCACAGCTTCTAGCGCTTCAAATACTAAATCTTGTTGATTAGAAGCTAATTTAAATCCACCATTCAATGCTTTTTTAGCAACTTTTTGCCATTGTTCAGCAACTTGTAAAGATTCATTCACGAAACCTTCAGTTGTGGCCAAAGCAAACTCATTTGAATTTTTTACTAGTTCTTTTGTTGTATCGAAAGCATTGTTAACTCTTGTTGCAACCGATACTTTTTTTGTTTTCTTAGTACTCATGTTCTATTCTTTTACAGTTAAATAACACCTTATTTTTTAACTATTTCTTGTGCCTGAGCTTTCCAAGCAGCTGCTTGATACATCGCAGGGTTCATATCACCATCTTCAATAGCTTTTTCTAACTTCTTTACTGAAGCCTTCGCTACATCAGCGAATGAAGTAATACCCGCAGCGTTTAAAGTAGTTTCCATTTTAGGACCTATTCCCTTAATCTCTTTTAGATCATTCTTTACTATAGCTTTTTTTACTACTTTCTTTGCTACTGGTTTTTTTGTAACTGTCTTCTTAGGAGTAGCTTTTTTCTTAGCGGGAGCTTTTTTGGTTTCTGGTTTTACCATCTTACCAACTTTTTCTTGAACGTCTTCAACAACATCCTCTATGCTCTCTTTTACATCTTCAGCTACATCTTCTACCTTGTCTTTTACATCTTCGATCGTTTCGTTTAATTCCTTTTTTAGCTTGTTTGCCATTTTCTCAGCTTTCTTAACTAAAGGATTTTTAGAAACCTCTTTTTTAATTTTGTCAGCAGTTTCTTCTGCTTTTTGTGCTATCGGGTGACCCGTTACCATTCTCTTAGCTTGCTCGATCATTTTAGGATCATACCCTACTAAATTTTTTAAACGGTCTGTACTCTGCTCTAATTGACCTTTAATAGTCTCTGCAGTTTCAACTACCATATTGATCTGATTCTTTGATAAAGGCTCTGCCTTTTTGATCAACTTAGAAGTTAATTTTTGCCATTTCTCACCAGTCTTAACTGTAGTTTCAATAGCATTGAAAGAAGCATCAATCAAATCGTTGTTTATCTTCTTAACGATCTTCTTAGCATTCTCTAATTTGTTCGATTTTTTACTTTTTTTAGCTGTCATTTTTATATTGTTTATGTGTTATTCAAATAATTATGGGGCAAAGATAAGTAGGCCTAGTTACAAATGAGTTACAAATTGTAAATCAACATTTTAAAAAACAAAAAGGCCAAGATTTCATGTAAAATCTTGACCTTTTCTAATCCACCTAATTAATACTTATGAAAACTAGTTTTTGCTAAATAATAACTTAGATCTTTTTACACCATTTAAGATCTGGCCTTTAGCAGTTTCTAATGAGTCAAAAACCATGTTTTGTTGTGCGTCTGCTACTTTTAAACCACCTTTAATAGCTTTTGCAGTAACATTTTGCCATTTACCAGCTACAGTGATCATTTCTGTAACTACCTCTTCAGTAGTTTTTAAAGCGAAATCATTAGTTTTAGTAGCTACTTCTTTTACTGTATCTACAGTTTTGTAAACTCTATTTTTTACTGTGTTTTTAGCTTTTGTTGCCATTTTAAATCGTATTTTATATTGTTAAATTTATTTTAAACTCTAAATCTGGGGCAAACATACTATAGGCGAGTTGCAAATGAGTTGCAAAGTAATTTTTAGAGTCATTTAAAATAAGACTTTAAGGGAGTAATACATCGAGAAGTTTTATTAATAAGATTCCTGCCTGCGCAGGAATGACAAGTCAACGAATCTCTTCGATTTCTCTAATGAGTTTTTTAGTTTCTGGAAGCGGATCAATACCATACTCTTCCTCAAGAATATTTACACATTTTTGATAGGTCTTTATCGCTTGAGGGCGATTTCCTTTTGCAATATACGCTTGCATTTGTATTCTATACGCATCTTCCCAAGTAGGGTCAATTGCTAATGCATTTTGTGCCAGGCGACTACTTTCTAAAGGGTTTTCGTCTAAAATGATTTCCGCTAACGTAATATAAGCTCCTAATACAAGCAGTTGTATTTTCTCACGTTCTTCTGAAGACCAATCTTCATAAATACGATTTGGTAAATACATACCTTTATATAAACTTATAGCTTGTTTGTAAGCCTCTTTAGCAACTTGATTGTCTGAGCCATAAAATTCATTACCGATTATTACAAATCTCTCTAGCACTTCTACATCTATCCAAACCCGATCGAGGTCTAATTGATAACTCAATCCTTGCCGTATTAAATACTTTGGTGCTGTTCTAGGGGGTCTATTGGGTTCTAAAGCTTTATTAACACCATGTAAAGCTACTTTAAAATCACGATCATCACCATCTTCCCAAAGGTGATCCATAATCTTTTCTTTATGCAGTGCATGACGCTGACGATTTGAAATAAGATATTGAAGCAGTTGTAGTGTCTTATCTCTACCCCATTGCTTACCTTCTATTTTTTCTCCATCTCTCCATACATTGAATTGCCCTAACGTTTGAATACGAACTTCGGCATTATCATAGAAGTCTTTCAATTCCTGTAATTCGGGAGAAAGTGACATTATAAATTATTTTTTACTTAAAGCATCAACTTTACTATTGAGTTTTTTTACTTCTCTTGCAAGTTGACTTAAGGAGTCTTGCACTTTTTTAAAATCTGATCTCGAAGCATTGCGCCATTGATCTATTTGCACTTTTTCACTAATTTCTTCGCCAATAGTGCTTATTTGATCTTGTAATTGATCTTGAATATTTGAAATCTGCTTTTTCGGATCTTTTAAAGTTTCCATAATCATTTGTGGAGCGACGGCTTTCATCGTCTTCCACATAGACAAACTCTTTCGAAGAATCGTATCACGTTCTTCAGAAGATTGATCTTTGGTTGCTTCGTTGGTTAGTTCAGAAAGTTTATGTTGCATAAACTTCAATGCATCATTAAAGTCTGAAAATCGTTTTTCCTCACCATCTTGTACATGCGAAATTCTACCGCGCCATTGTACTTTAGATTCGCCATCCTCTTCAAAAATACGTTGGTTAAAACGTACCATAAATGATGCTGTTTGCTCTGCTTTTTTAGCCATGATTACTTAATTATCCTGGTTCTTTTTCTGAACCTACTTCAATTTTTAATAGACCTCTAAAGGCATCATTTACCGTACTGCCTTCGTATAATACTTTATATACTTCCGTTGAAATTGGCATTTCAACATCATAATCTTTTGCTAACTCCATCACAACTTTTGCTGTTTTTACACCTTCAGCCACTTCGTTCATTTCTTCGATGATCTGCTCTAAGCTTTTCCCTTGTCCTAATTGAAAACCTACATGATGATTTCTACTTTTAGCACTTGAGCAAGTGGCAACTAAATCTCCCATTCCCGCGAGGCCAGAAAAAGTTCGGCGTTTTCCACCCATCGCGACTCCCAATCTTGTTAATTCAGACAATCCTCGTGTGATTACTGCGGCTCTCGTATTGTCTCCTGCATTTGCGCCATCTCCCATACCAGATGCAATTGCCATAATATTTTTAAGTGCTCCTCCAAGCTCACAACCAATTACATCTTCATTGGTATATACTCTAAACAAGCCTGAGCTAAAGATAGGTTGCAATCTTTTCGCAATCGTATCATCTACCATGGCAATAACTGCAGCTGCAGCTTTACCAAAGTGTATTTCTTTTGCGAGATTTGGTCCTGTAAGTACTCCTGCTGGATGCCCTGGTAATTCTTCTTCAATAATTTCTGTCATTCTTTTCTTTGTACCTATCTCCAAGCCTTTTGCCAAACTTACAATAGGTATCCATGGTCGTATATGTGCCTTGGCTTCTAACAAAACCTTTCTAAAACTTTGTGAGGGTATTCCCATAATTACCAAATCTGCATTTTTGACAGTTTCTTCTATAGAATTCGAAGCTTTTAAAGATCTTGTTAATTTAGCATTTGGTAAATATTTACTATTGATATGCTGTTCGTTAATCTCATCAACAGTATTTTGGTTTCGAGCCCAAATAGTCGCTTCTGCATTTTTAGCTACGATAGATGCTACTGTTGTACCCCAAGAACCTCCGCCAAGTATTCCAACTTTAAGTTTCATTTGATTTTATTTTAGTTAGTTTTCTAGTTCTTTCACAAATAAATTACGTACCTCTTCTACATACTTTTCTATATATTTTGGTTTCCATTCAGAAGTATCTACTGGATCTAAAACCACTACTTCTATATGGGTAGGTTTAAATACAGAACTACCTTTTGGCAAGGCCAGATATGCATTTTTAATTACTATAGGAATAATAGGTACTCCTGCCTTCATAGCAAGATGAAAAGCTCCTTTTTTAAATGAGCCTAATTCTTTACTACCACTTCTAGTGCCTTCTGGAGCAATAGCAACAGACATTCCTCCTTTCAACACTTCAGCAGCATGATTTAGCGACTTTATTGCTTTTTCTTTATTAGATCTATCAATAAAAATGGCACCAAAAGCTTTAAATAAGGGTCCCATCGGACTCATTTCTAGTTCTTTTTTTGCGACACCGGTAACATTTCTTCTCAATAATTTTGAAAGGATAAAAAAGTCAGCTGAGCTTTGATGGTTAAAACAAAAAACAGCAGGTCTATAATCGACTAAATTTTGTTTTCCTTTTACCGCAATATCTAATCCTGCGAATTTGGTTCCTAAATCACCAATACTAGCCACTGTGGCATTCACAGCTTCTTGTCGAGACATTGTCATCGCGCCCCGTACTAATCCTTTTACAACTGAAGGATATATGCTAGCTGCTGCCAATCCTGTTCTAAAGGTATTGACAATAGGTTGGTCATCCATTTCATCAAAACGTAAAATAGACCAACCGTTTTCAAAGGCAACTTGTGATAGACGATTATCTGGGTTTGTAGCAATGGGATTGCCTACAATTTCTAATAACGGATAATCATCGAAGCTGTCTGTATAAAAGAAACTCTTAGAAAGGTCAATGTCATGAGTTTTGGCGAACTTCTTTCCTGCTCTAGCTTTCCCTTCACCCCAACACATTTCTGCAATTTGTCCTGTAAAACGACCTTTTTTCACTTCCATTTCTGTACAGAAGATATCTTTAACACCGAGTTCATCTGCAAATGGTTGAATTTGATACACAGTCGCTGCAGAAACAATTACAACACTATGACCCTTCTCTAAATGAGCTAAAATTAACTTTCGAGCTTCTGGATAAATTGTTTCTGCTAAATAATCTTCAAAAACCGCCTTCCCGAGTGCTTTAAAATCTTTTTCTTTAATACCTTTTACACCAAGTGCAGAGACTTTCGTTAAAATCTCAAAGTCTCGATTTCCTGAAGAATAAAGTAATACCGTAGCTAATTGAAATAAAAGTTCTTTTGATGTAGCCTTACCACTAAACAATCGAGATTTCACAAATCTTTTAGCACTAAAATCTTTAATGAGTGTTCTGTCTAAATCAAAAAATGCAGCTACATGAGCGCCGTCTTCTTGCCGCGAAATTCTCTCAGAAATGGTTTCTAAATCTTTACCTGGTACTGTTTCTTTTTGTTCTTCTTTATGCTTGATAGCCACTGTTTCTTTAGTAGCGTTCAACTCAAGCTTCTGTAAGACATTAAATCGACCTGTCATTTCATCAAGTTCTTCCATCCAAGCATCTAATCGGTTGTAATCAAGATTGCCATTAATAGGTGTAAGTTTGCTATTTTTAGCCCATCGTAAGGCACTTATTAAAAAAGGTTTCGATACACTATCTAATCGGGTAATGCGCGATTGCCAATGTAATTCTTTTCCTTTAAAAAGACATAGGTCTATGAATTCTGAATCTATAAAATCGTCATCTAAATCCCATGAATTTAAGGTATGGCATACAACTTTGTTTGCTTCTAAATAAATGAGTAACATTCCTTTAGAAACATACAATTCTTGTCTTTTTAACAAATCGTAAATATCTCCTTCAGGATTTGCAATAATGGTACGCCAATCTTTATCAAACAACACTAATTCTTCTTCTATTTCACTACTAAATTGAGGTTTATTTGTATAGAAAAATTCGAATTTGAATAGATTTCGTAAACGCATGATTTCTTCCCAGAAATGGATAATTCTATCTGGTGAAATGTCATCTTTAATTTTAACCAACGCTAACTCAATAAAAGCACGGTGGTATAAATGACCCGACGCCATATTTGCATAATACGTAGCTGAAAGGTATTCGCTTGCTGCTAAACTATACTGTGTTTTTCGCCCAGCTTTACTCTTTTGAATAATATGAGAACTGAGTAATAAGTTTAAGGCTTTTTGAACTGTAACTCCGATAGCATTACCCCGATCTAGCAACACATCTTCTTTTCGTTTTTCAATATACTTCATCAATTTGATGACATTGGCTTCAATTTCTTTTTTGGTCAACGCAAAATTGTTAAGCAATACATTACAGACTAATGATACGGTGGTTACTGGCGTTATTGTATTTGCTTTATGAATTAATTCGAAAGCAAATCTAGGTAAGGTATTTTTATCATCGTAACTATGCTCTTCATCATCGGGTATGATTGCATTTCTATGCGCTGTTACATCAACGGGATCACCAAAACGAATGGCAGCCCGACCATATTGATGTCCTAATTTCTTGATGTAATTGGCAAAAACTCCTAAATTTTCAGATCGCTTTCCACTATTCTTTCTTCCTTCTTCAGTCATTTCTTTCACATCAGGAATGAGATCATATACAATAGAGACGGGTACATATTTTATAGCTCGTGAGCTCTCTTGCTCACCTTCCATAATGTACTTTAATATTCCCATTTTAGGATATACAATCTTACCTGTTCGTGAACGTGTTCCTTCAATATTCCACGTTAAGTGATCTCCTTTTTCAATTAAATAAGAAATATAATGGCGTAAGGAAGCTTTATATACCTCATCATCTTTAAAACTTCTACGTAAAAAAATAAGTCCCGAATTTTTACCCAACTGCTTTACAACGGGCATCGCCAAATTGATGCCTCCAAAAAAATATGGAATTGGCATACCATAGCTCGCCAAGGTATTGATGAGAACAACAGTATCTAAATAGGTTTTATGGGTAAGAATGAAGGCTACCGAGTTTTTGCGCATGAGCTTCATTAAACGTTTCATCTCTTGAGGATCAACGTCTATTTTATCTTCATAAGCTTTAGACATCATTAACTCAAAACCCTTCATAGTTGCAATATTTGCAATAGGGTCTTGTTTAGCATACATTTCTGCTATACACGCTTCAGCTTCTTTCTGAACATCTTCTAACGTTCGTTTTTGCGCTTTAGCTATCTTCTTCAGCTCTTCTTGAAACTGAGATTGGTCAATGACTTTCTGCACTTGTCTTTAATTTAAGACACTAATTTACGCAAATGAAATAAGTATATATAATCGATTGTAATAAGATTTATTTTAAGAATAATAAATCTTTGACGATATCCATTTTTTTACGTTCCCAAAACTTAGGAAAAAATAACTCTTCAACTTTATGAACAAAACGGCTTTCAAAAGGCTCTAAATGTAAATTCTCGCCTAAAGCGTGTGCAACGGTAAATAATATCGACGCGTTAGCTCCCATACCTATATGACTGCCAAATACTTCTATATTTTTAATATCCCCTCGCAAAGTCTCTGCCTCTAAACAATGTTTCCAGGGTAATAAACCGTCAGTTTTTGTATAAATACACGTAATAGGCACATTGGGTATCTTTTCTAATTCATGAAGAAATTTTTCATTGCGTTCTCTAAGTGTTTTCCCTCGAAGGAACTCTAGCATTCTAACTAATGGCGTATTCATGTTTTTTATACCCCAAACTGGTGAACCAATCGTAATAAGTTGTGCTACTTTATCAGGATGTCTATTCGCGATTATTTTAGCAAGCATACCTCCGCCACTCCAACCAACAAGACTTACTTTTTCTTGATGTTTTTCATAGATTTCATCGAGTCTCTCAACGAGCTTTGGAATATATTTGGAATTTATCATATTCACCCCTAAATCCCATTTATAGGTTTTAAAACCTAATGACTTTAAATATCGTCTTACAAAACGTGTTGAAAAATCATTTCCTAAATATGGAGGCATTATTAGAACAGGCTTCCCTTTCCCTTTTTTTCGTTTAGGAATAAAAGGATATATGTAAAAAATAGTTGACCATTCTACTAAGGCTCTCGTCTCTAACAATGCATTATATACTGGTGGCGCATCTATCTTTTTATTAATTCGTTCAATTTCTGATCTAAACCTTTTAACTATAAAATCAACTATTAATAATTTATCTTCTTTTACCTTTCTGGTGCGCATGTTAGGAGATATAAGCCTTTCTAAAATAAGTACTAAGGCTAAGTAATCTCTGTCGGGACCAAAATCTTCACATACTACAATACTGTTGGCGAGTAGAGGTTCTAATTCTTGATGCTTGTCATAATCAACCTTTGAAGCATGCTTCTTTATTTCTTTACCATACGGATGATGTTTAAAACTACTATACATAAATTGTTTAGCGTCTTCTAGTTCTACACCACTTTTCATCGCAGTATGTATGGCTAATTTGGCAAATGACTTATAAAGGGTTTTGTTGTTTTCCATAATTAGTTCTTCGACTCAATTCGTTCATTAAGCCAATTAATAAAATCTCTTTCTACTTCTTCTTTATTAATTTCATTAAGCATTTCGTGTCTTCCTCCTTCATAGATTTTAAGTGTCAGGTCATTAATTCCTGCTTTCTCATATTGTTTTGCTACTTTTTTTATGCCTTTACCCATTTCTCCTACTGGATCTTTATCTCCAGAAAAAATATAAATCGGTAAATTTTTGGGTGTTGCTTTAAATGTAGATTTTTGATTAATTTTTTTGCTTCCTTTTAAAATATCAATAAAAACACTCGTAGAAAAATCTTCAACTCGTAATGGATCGGCTTCGAATAAATCTACTTGTTTTTCATCACGACTTATCCAATCTACTTTGGTTCTATTAGGTTTAAATTTTTTATTGAATTCTGTAAAAAATAAAGATTTTAAAGTCGCACTACTACGTTGTCTTCCTCTCAAAAATTTGGTAATATTTGCACCTATTAAACCTACATTGCCTAATCCTTTCATAAAGCTCGCAGTACCCGATAGAGCTAAGGCATGTAAATCATTACCATATCGTGTAACATACTCTCGGCTTAATAAAGAACCCATACTATGCCCAAATAAAATAATTTTTTGCTGAGGATGTTCTTTTTTGATGATATTCGTCAATTGACGCATATCTTCAACAGCATCATTAAAATAATCTGCTCCTTCATAGAAACCTAATAAATCTTTCGATTTAACTGAGTTGCCGTGTATTCTATGATCATGTGCATAAACCTCATACCCTTGCTCTTGTAATAATGAAGCTATCGGTTGATACCTGCCTGCATGTTCACCAACACCATGTGCTATTTGTACTACAGCTTTTGGATTTCTGGTACTATAGTGATAGTAAAATATCTCTTCACCATCATTGGCAATAAACGTATTCGTATTATAATTCATTAATCATTTTTCAAAAAATCTGACAGTAACCTTATTAATTTTTTTTGGTGGGTAACTGTACCTTCAACTAGTATTCTTCCTTGTATTTTGAGTTCTTCGAACAGTAATTCTTTATTATATAACGCTACTAATACTTCATCTCGTATCTTTAATATTGCTTTGGGCTTAGAAAGCTTTTGCTTTTTTAATATTCCATTTTTTAATTGCCATGTCGCTTGTTCATCATTTTTTAATAAAACTTTAAAACCTAGGGCTTCTGTATATCGATTCGCAACTTTTGGATTGGCTTTTAAATAGTTTCGTAATCCGTTAAAGAAAATCGTACTTTCAATTTTTACATTTTTCTCTTCTTCTTTTTTCTTTCCTCTTTTTTTGATGATCTCTTCTAGTTCATTAGCAGCTTCTCTAATATAACGCGAAAACTTATCGGCATCTGGCATTGTATAGGCGTCTGAGGTAGTCGTAATTGTTACCTGACCGTTATAACTAAAAGCTGCAATAATAAGACCAAATCCGTCTAAAACAGGCGTTAAACCAAAAGTGGATACAATTTTGTGCCCGCGTAAGTACAGCATACCACTGGGTCCTGGAACATTGGTGATTGTAACATTAAAAGGAGGACGAACCAATTCTTTAATATCGTATCGGCTATATAAGCCTGCAGCCAGATTTGCTAATCCGAAAGGAACACTTTCTGCCATCTGCATTAAGCTTTTCGCTCCAACTGCTTTGTGGCGATTTTTACCTATTTCTGTTTGCTCTTGAATGTATTCTAACCGTTCTATTGGGTCGCTAATATGCGTAGCAATAGGTATGAGCATATTAGAAATTTTATTCCCCGTTTTGTTTTGTTCTCCTTCTACACGAATAGAAATAGGCACATTGGCAACTAACGATTGTGATGGCAATTTATCTCGCTCAATCAAATATTTTCTCAGCGCTCCTGCACATATAGCTAAGATAAGGTCGTTAATACTTACCCCCATAATCTTTCGTAGGGTATTGATTCTATTAAAGGAAAGAATCGCCGTTCCCCATGTTCTTTTTGGAGATACATTTTTATTAAAAATGGTTCTTGGAACCGAAAAAGATCTTTTATTAAATGTTTTTTTACCTCTTAATTTTTTCTTCGCTTGACTCTTTAGTAGCGATAAGGCAGTGTCACCGATAGTCATTGGTGCTTTTAGAGGATCTTTTATGAATTTCGAAGAGCTCTTTAGTAATAAACTTAAGTCGTCTGGTAACGGATCTGGTTCATAAGGCTTTGGTTGTGGAATCGTTTTTCTTCTATCTTCTTTTTCTCGATCGAAAAGCATTCCCATCAAGCCAACACCAGAGGCACCATCGATCATCACGTGGTGTATTTTAGTAACAATAGCGACTGATCCTTTCGGTATTTGAGAAATCTCATCTAACCCTTCTATAAAACTAATAGACCATAAGGGTTTACGTAAGTCTAATGAACTACTAATTATTGAGGCTGTCGTATCTCTTAAAGTTTTCCAATTGGGAGCGTCTGGTAATTTAAGCCTGTCTAAATGAAGGTCTATATCAAAATTAGGATCATCTACCCAATACGGATAGTCTAAATTAAGTGGTACATTAACCAGACGCTTTCTAAACTTGGGCATTAGATGAAGTTTAGAAGCAAGAATAGCTTTAAAGTCTTCGAAATTTATCGATCCTTCAACAATAGTTAATGAACCAATATGCATATGGCTGGTAGGAGATTCAGCATATAAAAAAGTAGCATCTTGAGCAGATATTTGCTCTATAGAACTATCGAGCGCATCATCTAAAATATCTTTGATTACTTTTTTAGCCATACATTAGTATTGAAACAGTGCTTATAACTTAAGCACTTCTGCAATATATGTATTTTTTAGGAAAAGTTATTCTAGAAATATTTTGACAATATATATTTATCTTATAAACCTCCAGCACTATAATCGTAACTAAAAAAATTATTCTTCATCGCGCAAAAACTGCTCCTTATATTGTGCTTTTTGCATTTGTTTTCTTTTAATAACTGATTTTTTAGTGTATTGCTTTCTTTCTCTTAATTCTTGAAGTACTTTAATATTCTTAAACTTACGTTTGTATCGTTTAAGCGCTCTGTCTATATTTTCGCCTTCTTTTACTATTATTTTTATCATTTATCTTTTTTATGTTTATTATCAAATTACAAGCAATGCTTCCTAACAACACACCTATTTAACCTGTCGTTGTTATAAAAAAATTAGGGCATATACTCTCTTATGTTACTAAAAGACTATAAAAATTAAAACAGTAAGAATCTCTTTTAGAAAAATGTATCTTGTAGAAGACCTGATACTAAAAATTAAAACTGAATACCTTATGACTTTAAAGAATGGAATTCTCGCTATGTCTTTACAAAGATATCATTAAATAAACTGCTATCAAATGTTTAATGCATAAAAGTGGAGACGGAGGCTATCCTTTAGTATAATTTTATTTATCAATAAATTTTTATAAGTTACTTATTAACAGTTAATTGAATGATTTTTTTATGTTTTATTATAACATTATTCATTAATAAACTATAAAAAAATTATCAACGCGATTATCAACGCATAGTGAAACTGATAAATTTTGAAAATTATGAAACATACTTTTTTTTTAAGAAAACCTAAGGGAGAAAAAGAAACTTTAATTCTATTCTCTTGCTACTTTAAAGATGAACAAAAACAATTTGTTTACTCAACAAGACTATCTATTTTACCTTTACATTGGGATTTTAAGAATAATCAACCTAAAAATAAAGGTAAAAATATAGCCATAAACCAAAGACAAATTAGAGCTATTTTGAATCAATTTGTAGACGAATATTATGTCTTTCAATCTAGATGCAATCTTGGGAAAATAGAATTTACCAGTCATTTATTGAAACAACACTTTAACCAAGTTTTTGGAATTGTTTCAAAGAAAGAAACATTCTTTCAAGTTTATGACAACTTTGTAGAGGAAAAAATAAAGTTAAAAGAATGGAAGACGTCAACAATTAAACGCTACAAGAACATTAAAAACTTACTTCAAGAATTTGAAAAGGTTTACGATTATAAATTGACTTTCAGTAAAGTAAATAAAATCTTTTATAAGGAATTCACTGATTTCTGTTATGAATACAAGAACCATTACACTAACACCTTTAATAGAAATTTGGGATTATTCAAGGCTTTTATGTTTTGGGCTTTGAAAAATGAATATACATTTAATAATACATTTATAAAATTTAAAAAACCCTCAAGAGTTTTAACCCGTGAAGAAGCACTTTCACTAGAAGATATCAAAACCTTATTCAGACATAAATGTGAAAATCAAAAACTAGAAAAAGTGAAAGACGTCTTTATATTTCAATGCTTAACAGGTATGCGCTTTGGAGAGCTAAAAAAAGTAAATAGACGAACTGTAAAAGACTATTATGTTTTTTTAAAAGAGGAAAAAGATTCTTCAAAACCAGTAAGAGAAATACCTTTAACAAATATTTCAAATGCCATACTTTTAAAATACAATTTTAATTTGCCTTTAATATCTAATCAAAAACATAATGATTATATAAAGCAAGTCTTGAAGAGTGCAGGATTCACTAGAGAGGTTGAATATACCAGAACCAAAGGTGTTATACAAAAGTCATTTATCAAGAAATTTTATGAGCGTATTTCTATTCATACTGCAAGAAGAACCTTTATA